>NZ_JBGBPT010000009.1:56678-151994 GCF_041106355.1 Streptomyces sp. BF23-19
CGGGCTACCGGGGGCGGGGGTGAGCCCCCGCCCCCGTGCCCGTCAATGGCCCCGCGCGATCCACTCCTCCACGTGCGGCGCCTCGTCGCCGACGGTCGTCGCGTCGCCGTGCCCCGTACGGACCACCGTCTGCGCCGGAAGGCTCAGCAGCCGGTCCCGGATGGAGTCGATGATCGTCGGGAAGTGGGAGAAGGAGCGCCCGGTCGCGCCGGGCCCACCGGCGAACAGCGTGTCGCCGGTGAAGACCGTCCCGAGCTCCGGCGCGTAGAAGCAGACCGCGCCCGGTGCATGCCCGGGCGTGTGCAGCACCGTGAGTTCGGTGCCCGCCACCGACACGACCTGGCCATCCGCCAGTTCGCCGTCCGGCGACCGCTCCGGGTGGGTTTGCTTCCACAGCGGCAGGTCGTCACCGTGGAGCAGGATCGGCGCGCCGGTCCGGTCGGCGAGCGCCGGGGCGGCGTCGATGTGGTCGTTGTGTGCATGGGTGCACACGATCGCCCGGAGGGTACGACCGCCGAGCGCGGCGGCGATCGCCTCGGCGTCGTGCGCGGCGTCGATGACGATCGCCTCGCGGTCGTCACCGATGATCCAAACGTTGTTGTCGACGTCCCACGTGCCGCCGTCCAGGCTGAACGTCCCGCTGGTGACCAGGTGTTCAATACGCACGTCGGCCATCACAGCACCACGACCGAGCGCAGCACCTCGCCGTGGTGCATCCGCTTGAAGGCCTTCTCGACCTCGTCCAGCGCGATGGTCTCGCTGACGAACGCATCCAGGTCCAGCCGACCCTGCAGGTAAAGGTCGATCAGCATGGGAAAGTCGCGACTGGGCAGGCAGTCCCCGTACCAGCTGGACTTGAGTGCGCCGCCGCGCCCGAAGACGTCGAGGAGCGGCAGCTCCAGCGTCATGTCGGGCGTCGGGACACCGACCAGCACCACCGTGCCGGCCAGGTCGCGGGCATAGAACGCCTGCCGGTACGTCTCCGGGCGGCCGACCGCCTCGATGACCACGTCCGCACCGAATCCGCCGGTCAGCCTGCGGATCACCTCGACCGGGTCCGTCTCCTGGGAATTGACGGTGTGGGTGGCTCCCAGCTTCCTCGCGGTTTCGAGCTTCCGCTGGTCGATGTCCACCGCGATGATCTTCGCGGCGCCGGCCAGCCGCGACCCGGCGATCGCAGCGTCGCCGACCCCGCCACAGCCTATGACGGCAACGCTGTCGCCACGCCCGACGCCCCCGGTGTTGATCGCGGCGCCGATGCCCGCCATCACCCCGCAGCCCAGCAGTCCGGCCACCGCCGCCGACGCGGCGGGATCTACCTTCGTGCACTGCCCGGCCGCCACCAGGGTCTTCTCGGCGAAGGCGCCGATGCCGAGAGCCGGGGACAGCTCGGTGCCGTCGAGGAGGGTCATCTTCTGCTTCGCGTTGTGGGTGTTGAAGCAGTACCAGGGGCGGCCACGCAGACAGGCCCTGCACTGGCCGCACACCGCACGCCAGTTGAGGATCACGAAGTCGCCCGGCACCACGTCCGTCACGCCCTCGCCGACCGCTTCCACGATGCCCGCGGCCTCGTGGCCGAGCAGGAAGGGGAAGTCGTCGCTGATGCCGCCGTCGCGATAGTGCAGATCCGTGTGGCAGACCCCGCAGGCCTCGACCTTCACCAGCGCCTCGCCCGGGCCGGGGTCGGGCACGTTGATCGTTTCCAGAGTGACGGGAGCACCCTTCTCCCTCGCGACAACAGCACGGACCTGGTGAGCCATGGCCACTCCTCGACTGATCTGAACCCGGAGAGATGAGTTGCTCATTACGGCACGCATCGCATGTACCGCAACATCAGCATCGTAGAGGCCCGAACGTCAGTCAAGAATCCTGCGCGTCAGACCCGGCCCGATTGTTTGGGCGACTGCATCCTCGCGGAACGACGGTCGCTGCCGCCCGCCACGAGGACCCGGCCTTCGCGAGCGAGGTCGCGCCGAAGGCCCAGCGCCCGGTGCGCAGTGGCCCGGCCGGGGACCATCCGCGGGTGGCCGGGTCGAAGCGGAGCGCGCTCGGGAAGCCCGCGTCCAGCGTTGCCGGGTCCGCTCCGCCGAGGACGAGGACCTCGCCCGAGGGCAATGGCAGCGCCCTGGGATAGCAGCGGGTCCACGGCAGCGGCGGCTCGTCACGCCAGGTTCCGGTCTTCGGGTCGTAGCATTCCACGCCGGTCGGGCCGTACGGGTCGAAGCGGGCGTCGTGGGAGCCCGAACGTCCGCCGCCCACGGCGAGAACGGTGCCGTCGGGCAGCGGGACGGCCTGGTGGCCGAACCGGGCGTCGCGCAGCGCTCCGGTCGCGCTCCAGGTACCGGTCTTCGGGTCATAGGTCTCGCAGAGGGCGAGCGCGGTCTGCACGGTGCGCCCCGTGTCCGCCACGCCGCCGACCGCGAGGAGGTGTCCGTCCGGCAGCGGCGCCGCGATGTGGTGCCAGCGGGCATCGGCCATGTCCCCGGCGGGTGACCACGTCCGGGTTTCGGGGTCGAAGAGCTCGGCGGTGGTCAGGGTGCCGGTGGTCCGGGCGTCGTGGGGGCGGTTGCCGCCCGCTACGAGCACCCGGCCATCCGCCAGCAGGGTCGCCGAATGCCCGTACCGGGCACCGGACATGGGATCGACCTCCGTCCAGGTCCCGGCCCCCGGGTCGTAGAGCTCGGTGCTCGCGAGGGTGTGCGGTGGGAAGGCCTGTGGGCCGGTGCTGCCGCCCGCGGCCAGGACCGGGCCGTCCTGGAGCACCGTCAGCGAGTGCATGCGGCGCGCCTCGCGCAGGGCGCCCGTCCCGGTCCACGTGCCCCGGGCCGGGTCGTGGAGCGCGGCGGCGGAGAGGGCGACGAGCAGGCTTCCGGCGCCGCCCGCGGCCAGGGCCCGTCCGTGGTGGAGAAACTCCCGGATTGTCGGCTCCCTGCCTGCTTTACGCAGGTCAAGGGCAGTGCTCGGAGCCTACAACGGTTCGCTTCTCCGGTCAGCTCCCCCAGGCCTTCCCTGGTCGATCGACAGGATCCGCCGTTCATTCGGCCCAGATGTCCATCAGCTGATTCGCCGCACGGAAATTGTCGGGTGAATCCACGTTGCACACGACGGTGACCGCGGTGTCGCGGTCCGGGCTCACCTTGAAGGTGCTGTGGAACCCCTCCCAGTCGCCGCGGTGCACCAGGCTCTTGTCGGGGAGAAGGAGGATTCCGGCCCCGTACCGGCCTTCCTCGATGCCGCGCGGGCGCAGGACGTCGCCCACACTCACCGCTCCCCCGGTGACTCCGGTGAGCAAGGGTGTTCCGCCTATGCGACCGGTGCGGTAATTGTCGGCCCAGCGCACGAACTCTCCGGGGGTGGTCTGGACCGAGCCGTCTCCGTACTGCTTCCAGGGGGAGGAATTGGGACTGAAGGAGCCGTCCTTCTCGTCGTACGACTTCGCCTTGCCGGGAACGTCCACCGCCGGGGACAACGTCATGCGCAGGTGCAGTGGGGCGAAGAATTCCTGTTGGAGGAAGGTCGGGAACGGCTTGCCGGTGACCCTCTCGACGACGTGCGCCAGGAGGACGTAGTTGGAGTTGGAGTAGGAGAAGCGCTCGCCCGGCGGTTCTTCCGGCTGCGAGGCGAGGATGGCCGCGATCGCTTCCTTCTGGCCGGCCGGATCCGTCACCTCGATTCCCTTGGCCTCCAGCAGATCCTGGTAGTCGGTGATGCCGCTGGTGTGACGCATCAGGTCGCCCAGCGTGACGTCCCGGGTCCAGGCGGGCGGGTCGTCGAGGTATGCGGACAGGGGGTCGTCCAGCGCGAGCTGGTGCCGTCCGGCCAGTAGAAGGACGGCGTCCGCGGTGAATTGCTTGGAGTTGGATGCCATGTCGAAGACCGTCTTCGGGGTGATGGTGCGCCCGGTCGTCAGATCGGCCTTCCCTCTCCCCGCCTCCCAGACGACGCTTCCCCGTTCGCCGACGGCTGCCGCGCAGCCGGGGCCGTCAGGAGAAGGCACCAACTCCTGGAGCACCTCTGCGCTGCGCCTCTCGCGGTCGTCGCCGGTCGCGGACGCCTGCGGGTGCGCGGCACCGGACAGCACCACCACGGCGATCATGGCGCCCCCGGCGGCGCACAAGGACACCGTCCGATTCACGGACACCACCTTCGGTCGGGGTGTCGAAGAAGGATGCGGTGACGGCTTGGGCGACCGCCGTACGCGTGGCCGTGGCATCGGCCCTCCGGTCACTTCGGGGTGATCGTGAACGGTTTCCACCCGAGGCCCGCCACGCATGTGGTGTCGGGCGCGGTGGGACGGGTGAGGAAGGACGCCAGCACCTTCTGGGCGCAGGGCGACTGCGGGACCACCCAGTGCCCGATGCCGGGGACCTGCACGGTGGTCGAACCGGGCAGCGTACGGGCGGTCTTCTGCGCCCAACTCGCCCCGGTCTTCATGTCGCCCGTGCCGTTGATGAAGAGGGTCGGCACGGAGCTGACCGGCGCCACCCGCACCGTGTCGGTGCGGTCCGGGACGTTCCAGACGCGGCACACCTGGTCCTGGAAGGCCAGTTGAGGTGCCTGGGCCAGGACCTGGTCCGGCCAGGCGGGGAACGCCCGGCGGCCCGCGTTCAGCACGTCGGACGCCGAGTGGTCCGGCACCCACTCGCTGCACACCACCGAGTTCGTCAGACCGTGGGCGCTCTGGCCGACGACCGGGACCGAGCCGGCGGCGCGGGCCCGGGCGAAGCGCTCCGGACGGCCGCGGGCGAGTTCGTCGATCGCCGCCGGGACCTCGGCGAACGGGATCGCCTTGGCCACCAGCAGGTTCACCAGCGCGCCGCCGTCGAGGACGACCTTCACCGGGTCTCCGCCCTGCGGCGGCGCGACGTTCAGCGTCAGGGGATGGGCCTCCAGCTTGCGCACCTGCTCGTTCAGGGTGCGCTCGAGGTCCGGGTAGCGGCTCTTGCAAGCCGCCTCCGCCGCGCAGGCCTTGTAGAGGTTTTCGAGGCCCTCCCGGGCGCCGGCCCAGGCGAAGGGCAGGGAGACGTCCTGCGCAGGGGCGATGGAGTCGAACGCCACCGCGCGGATCCCCTGGGGGTGCAGGCGCAGGTAGGTCAGGGCCAGGTTGCTGCCGTAGGAGTGGCCGTAGACGTTCCACTGTTTGATGCCGAGCGCGGTGCGCAGGTCGGCGAAGTCGGCGGCGTTCTCGGTGCTGTTGTAGGCACTGAGGTCGGTTCCGTCGGCCGTCAGGCGGGCCCGGCACTGCTTCACCGCGTCGAGCATGAGCTTTTCCGTCCGCGGCGCGTAGGAGGGGAGGCCGACGGACGTGGCGTAGAAGCGGTCCAGCTCCGGGCAGGCGAGGTTCGGCCGGTCGTAGAGGTTGCCGCGCTGGGCCATGACGATCAGGTCGCGGTCCCGGTTCAGGCCGGAGGAGACGAGGAACGGGATGTCGTCGAAGGTCTCGCCTCCGGGGCCGCCCGACATGAACACCACGGGGTCCTGGGCGGGCTTCGCCGAGGCGGCCGGGATGACCGCGACGGCCAGCCGGATGGTCCGCCCGCCGGGACGGGCACGGTTCTCGGGGACCTCCAGGAATCCGCACCGGGCGGTGGCCAGCGCCTCGATCGGTTCAGGCGTCGTGGGGCAAGGACCCGGCACGAAACGTGACGCGACCCCGGCGGGGCCGGTGACGGTCCCGGAATCGGCGTTCCGCGGGGCGGCGCCCGCCGAGGTCGGGCCGAATGCCGCCAGGAGGGCCAGACCGGCCCCGGCGACTGCCATCCCATCGCGGTACCTGTGCTCTGCCATGTGATCCCGTTCCTCTGCCGATCGACGGCCGGCCACCGGGCGACGCAGCGGCGGTATGGGCGGAACGCACGTATTTCGACGTTACCGGCTGGTCCGGACGCGTGCACACGGGCGGCCGCCGGCCACGCGCACCGCGCCCTTCTCCCCCAGGAGCGGTCTCACCTCGAGCACCTGCCGGCCGGGAACGAGCACCGCACCGGGGTGGGGACCGCCGCCCGCCCCCTGCGACGTCGCGACGTCGCGTGAGGTCCGCCCCGCTGCCGACAGCCCGCAGAGGTTGGAGGATGGAGTATGAGCAAAATCCGGGAGCACTCCGGCGCCGGCTGCTCGGTTCGGCCATGAGCTCCTCCGCTCGCGCTCGGTCTCCTCGTTCAGGGCACCGCCCAGAGCGCCAGGAGCACGCCCCACCCCCCGAGGGAGGGGCGGCCCGGCGGCCGCAGCGCCTTTCCTCCCTCCTGAGCGCGCGCAGCGTGGCCGGCGAGGTGTTCCTCCTCCAGCTGGCCGTCGTGGTCCTGCTCGTCGCCGCCGCGGTCGTGGCGCTCGTGGTGCAGGCCCGGAGCTCCGCGATGCTGGACGCGCGGCACCGTACCCTCGCCGCCGCCGGAACGTTCGCGGAGTCTCCGGGGATCGTCGCCGCCGTACGCAGCCCCCACCCCAGCGCGGTGCTCCAGCCGAGCGCCCAGGCGGCCGCGAAGATCGCCGGGGTCGACGGCATCAACGTGTACACGCTCGACGGGGTCACCCTCGCCCACAGCGACCTGCGGCAGATCGGCAAGCGCGTCGTCGGCCCCTTCTCCAAGGCGGCGGCCGGCACGTCCTTCACCGAGACGTTCGCCGGGTCCCTGGGGCAGTCCGTGGTCTCGGTGGTCCCCGTCAAGGACGACGACGGCAAGGTCATCGCCGTCGTCTCCTCCCCCGTCACGGTCCAGAACGTCCAGAGCATGGTGAACGGGCAGCTGCCGGTCGTCCTCGGCACCGCGGCCGGGGTGCTCGCCCTGTCCGCGGGCGGGACGGCCCTGGTGAGCCGTCGGCTGCTGCGCCGGACCCACGGCCTGGGTCCGGCCGAGATGACGAGCATGTACGAGCACCACGACGCGGTGCTGCACGCCGTACGGGAAGGCGTGCTGATCATCGGTGGCGGCGGGCGACTGCTGCTGGCCAATGACGAGGCGCGGCGGCTGCTGGACCTGCCGGCGGACGCGGAAGGGCGGCCGGTCACGGACCTGGGTCTGGAGGAGGGGATCGCCGATCCGATCGCCTCGGGCCGTTCCGCGACCGACGAGCTGCACATGGCGGCCGATCGGCTGCTGGCGGTGAACATCCGGCCCACCGCCCCCTACGGGAAGGCCGGGACCGTCGTCACGCTGCGCGACACCACGGAGCTGCGGGCACTCGCCGGCCGGGCCGAGGTGGCCCGCGAGCGGCTGAAGCTGCTGTACGACGCGGGGGTGCAGGTCGGCACGACGCTGAACGTGGAGCGCACCGCGGAGGAACTGGCGGAGGTGGCGGTCCCGCGGTTCGCCGACGTGGTCACGGTCGACCTGCTCGACCCGGTGCTGCGCGGCGAGGAGCCGCCCGAGGTGGTCACCGAGATGCGCCGCACCGCCGTCGTCGGCCTGCGGGACGACCATCCGCTCTCACCCGTCGGCGAGGTGATCCGGTTCGGGCCCACCGGCCCGATGGCCGCCGGGCTGGCCGGCGGGCGCGCGGTCCTGGAGGCGGACCTGCGCGCCTCCCACCGCTGGCGGGCCCAGCACCAGGCCAACGCCGCGCAGATCCTCGATCGCGGCATCCATTCCCTGATCGTCGTGCCCCTGCGGGCCCGGGGCGTGGTGCTGGGCATGGTCGGCTACTGGCGGGGGCAGGACTCCCCGCCGTTCGACGGGGAGGACGTCTCCTTCGTCGAGGAGCTGACCGCCCGTGCGGCGCTGTCCGTGGACAACGCCCGCCGGTACACCCGCGAGCACGACATGGCCGTGACCCTGCAGCGCAGCCTGCTGCCCCGGGGCGTACCGGAGCAGTCCGCCGTCGAGGTCGCGCACCGCTATCTGGCCGCCCAGGCCGGGGTGGGCGGTGACTGGTTCGATGTCATCCCGCTGCCGGGCACCCGGGTGGCCCTGGTGGTCGGCGATGTCGTCGGTCACGGTCTCTACGCGGCCGCCACCATGGGCCGCCTGCGGACCGCCGTGTACAACTTCTCCACCCTCGACCTGCCCCCGGACGAACTCTTGAGCCACCTGGACGAGCTGGTCACCCACATCGACACCGACGAGCAGGAGTGGCAGGGGATCACCGGGGCCACCTGCCTGTGCGCCATCTACGATCCGGTCTCGGGGCAGGTGACCGCGGCCAGCGCCGGGCATCCGGGCCCCGCTCTCGTCGGCCCCGACGGAAGCGTGTCCTTCCCCGAGATGCCGGTCTCCCCGCCGCTGGGCCTGGGTGCGGGTCTGCCCATGGAGACCATGGCGCTCACCCTGCCCGAGGGCTCCCGGCTGGCGCTCTTCACCGACGGGCTGATCGAGAGCCGCGACCGTGATCCGGACGCCGGCCTGGCAGCGCTGCGGGCCGCCCTGTCCGGGCCCGCCCGCACCCCGGACGAGACCTGTACGGCGGTGATCGAGGCGATGCTGCCCTCCAGGCCCAGCGACGACGTCGCGCTGCTGGTGGCCCGCACCCGCCTGCTGGATCCGGAGCGGATCGCCGAATGGGACGTGGAGCCCGATCCGGCGGCCGTGTCCCCGGTGCGCAACGCCTGCGCGCGCCGACTGGCGGAGTGGGGTCTGGAGGACATCTCGTTCACCACGGAGCTCATCCTCAGCGAGCTGTTGACCAACGCCATCCGCTACGGCACCGAGCCCATCCGGGTGCGACTGCTGTACGACCGCTGCCTGGTCTGCGAGGTCTCCGACGGGTCCAGCACCTCCCCGCACCTGCGCCGGGCCGCGGACACCGACGAGGGCGGCCGCGGTCTGTTCCTCGTGGCGCAGTTCGCCGAGCGCTGGGGCACCCGCTACACCGCCCGCGGCAAGATCATCTGGAGCGAGCAGGGGCTGCACGCGGGGGACGCTCCGGCCTCGATGGATCTCGGGGAGGCGCTCCTGGCCGGGTGGGACGACGAGGGGCTCTGAGACCGCGCCGCTACGGCAGCCGCAGGGAAGACGGCGGACACCACGGTCGGGGACTGCGCCGCCGAGGCTGCCGAACGTACGCTGGCCTCGATCGGTACGCGTTCCCCCGTTATGGAGCCTTTGTGCCCACACCCCGTCTCCGGACAGTCTTCGTCGCCGCCCTCCTGGCCCTCGCAGGCGCGCCCCTCGGCGCCTGCGGCGACAAGCCTGTCGCCGAGCCCAGTGCCCCCGCGGTGGCCACCTCCGCGGCGGACGCCGGCGGTATGGCGGCACTGACCGCGGCGGCGAAGAAGGAGGGCGCGCTCAACACGATCGCCCTCCCGAGCGACTGGGCCAACTACGGCGCGCTGATCGACGGCTTCGAGAAGAAGTACGGGATCAAGGTCGCTGTGGAGAACCCGGACGGCACCAGCCAGGACGAGATCAACGCCCTGAAGGAGCACAGACGCGACGGCCGCGCCCCCGACGCGATCGACGTGGGGGACTCGTTCGCCCAGTCGGCGGCCCGGCAGGGCCTGCTCGCTCCGTACGAGGTCGCGGCGTTCGACCGGATCCCCGAGGACCAGAAGGACAGGCGCGCCCGCTGGGCCAACAACTACGGCGGCTACATCTCGATCGGCTGTGACGCCAAACGGGTGAAGACCTGCCCCTCGACCTTCGCGGATCTGCGCAAGCCCGAGTACAAGGGCCAGGTCTCGCTCAACGGCGATCCCACCAAGTCCGGCTCCGCCTTCGCCGGCGTGTACGCGGCGGCCCTGGCGAACGGGGGGTCCTTCGACAACATCCAGCCCGGAATCGACTTCTTCGCCGAGCTCAGCAAGAACGGCAATTTCATCCCGATCGAGTCCTCACCGGAGACGATCGCGAAGGGCCGGACCCCGATCAGCATCGACTGGGACTTCCTCAATCTCGAATACGCCGACCAATTCCGGAAGCAGGGCGCGGACGTGGACTGGCGGACCGCGATCCCCTTCGACGGCAGCTTCGCCGAGTACTACGCGAGCGGGGTGAACAGGGACGCCCCGCACCCTGCGGCGGCCCGCCTGTGGCAGGAGTACCTCTTCAGCCCGGAGGGCCAGAACCTGCGGCTCGCCGCCTACGCGCGCCCCGTCCTCATGGAGGCCATGGCGCAGGACGGCACCCTCGACAAGGCCGCCGCGGAGAATCTGCCGACGGTCGAGGGCACACCGACCTTCCCGACGGAGGGGCAACGGGAGAAGGCCCGCGAGACGGTCAACCGCAACTGGACCAAGGACGTCACCGGCTGACCCCCGGCCGGGGCGGTCGAGGGCGGCGAGGAGCGGGGCAAGGGCCGGGCGGCGGGGGGCGCGCTGTCAGGTACGCTCCCCCGCCGCCCGGGTTCTCAGGAGGCTCGGACGCGGGTCGCGTCGGCCTGTTCGCCGCCCCACACGAGGGCGACGGGGGTGGCGGTCGGCTCCTCGGGGGTGGCGAGCCATCCCAGAAGTGCGCCGTCGCGGGTGACGAGGACGGCGGCGGAGCCCGCGGGCAGGTCCAGCGTCCAGCCACCGCCGGTGCCGGTACCGGTGACCCGGTCGGCGGCGTCGGTGGGGTTGAAGGCGCCGATGACGCGGACGCCGCCCCGGCCGGACCGGCTCAGTACGCGGGCCCTGCCGTGCGCCGCGGTCGGGCGCGGGCCGGCCGGAGCCGGGAGCGCGGCGGCGAACGCGGCGAGGAAGGCGGCGACCGTGCCGGCCGCGGGCTCGCCGGCCGGGAGCGTCAGCTCGCCGGGCCCGTCGCCGTCGGGGTGTCCGGCCCGCAGCACGGCGACGGGTACGGGGGTGCCGTCGGCGGGGGGCGGGGGGGGCTCACCGAGCCAGCCGAGCCCGATCAGCCGTCCGGAGTCGGCCAGTTGGCCGTGCACGGATTCGGCGAGTTCCGCGAGGACGGTGCGGCCGGTGCGCTGCCAGGCGCCGACCTCGGGCAGGGCCCGGTCGACGAGGACCACCGCGTCACGGTCCAGGACGGAGCCGGACAGCAGGTCGCCGTGGCGTTCGAGGAACGTGGACAGCAGCCGCAGGCCCTGGGCGTTGGCCTGGTGGGCGCCGCCCTCGGCGAGCGGTGCGCCGGGGGTGTAGGGCGGTGCGTGCAGGGCGGGATCCACCCCTTCGGCGCGCAGTCCGTCGGAGTCCATGTCCACCAGCGGGCCCCAGTTCTCCGTGGCGCAGGCGGTGTAGACGCTGACGGTGGTGGAGCCCAGAAGGAGGGCCAGCAGGGCGTTGAAGACGGGGGTCGCCGGCCGGGCGAAGGACTCGTCGGTCCAGGTGAACCCCCAGTTCGCCTCGACCACGTCGGTGCCGCCGAGGAGGATCCCGGCCAGGTGGGAGCCGAAGGCGGCGGTCTCCCTGGCCGGGTTGCCGATCCATTCGGTGTGGCCGACGAAGTACCCGGAGCCCTGGACGGCGCGCTGCCGGGCGGCCCAGGCGTCGAGGGCGGCGCGCGGTGCGGTGACCTCGGTGAGGGGGACGTTGACGAGCCGGGCCGGGCCTTCGGGGAACAGCGCGGAGATCCGGTCCCAGAGGCCGACGACGGCGTGCCCGGACCAGCGGGCCCACTGCTGCCGCGTGGCGCCGGTCCACCGGGTGACGTCCTCGGTGGCGAGGGCGGCCTCGTCGGTCAGGCCGTGCCGGGTGAGCCAGCGGGCGAAGGCCCTGCGGGCGGGCGGCGAGGCGTCCTGGGCGTCCACGGGGAGGTGGGCGTCGCCGCAGGTGCCCTCGTTGCCGAGTTGGAGGGCGACGACGGGGCCGCCGGGGGCGGCGGCCGGTGCGACGACCTCGTCGGCGACGGCCTTCAGCCAGGCCTCGGTCTCGGCCTGGACGGCCGGGTCGAGCAGGCTGGGCAGCGGCTTGCCCTGGGAGGTGAGGACGGTGCCGTCCAGCCCCTGGTAGGGGGTGTGCCCGGGGCCGCAGAGACGGTCGGGCAGCCCGCCGAGCTGGACCTCGGCGTGGATGAAGGGGCCGGGCTTGAGGAGGACGCCCAGCCCGGCGGCGGCGGCCAGTTCCAGCAGTCCGACGATGTCGCGCTGCGGGTCGGTCTTCCCGGTGAAGTCGAAGGCGCGGTCACCCTGCGTCCCGAGGAGCGGGTCGCCGGTCTCGTGGAAGCGCCACGGGAGGTAGCAGGAGACGACGTCCACGCCGAGGGCACGCAGGTCGCGCAGGTCGCCGGCCCAGTTGGTGGGGGCGGCCCGGTAGTACGGGTACTCGCCGACGACGACGGGCCGGGTGGTGCCGGGGACGAGCGCTTCGGCGAGCGAGGTGCGCGGGGCGGGGCTCATGCGACGGCCTCGTCGTGCGGGGGTACCAGGACGACCTTCAGGGCGGTGTATTCGGCGCCGGGTACGGCCGCGAGGGCCTTGAACGCCTCTTCGTGGTCGGCGAGGGCGAAGCGGTGGGTGACCACGCGCTCCAGCGGCAGCTGCCGGGCCAGTTCGACGGCCTTGGGGAAGATCATGCTGTTGTAGTCGCCGGCACCGATGATCTGCAGGCCGCGCTGGAGCAGGGTCAGCGGCCGGACGGTGGCGGAGGCGTTGCTGTTGAAGCCCATGACGACGACGCGGCCGCGTACGGCGGCGTAGCCGATGCTCTGCTCCAGGAGGTTGCCGACGGAGTCGACGACGAGGTCGCCGCGTCCGGTGAGGGCGGGGTCGTCGGGGGTGTGGACGGTGACGCGGCCGCCGAACTCGGGGGCGTCGAATATCTCCTGGCCGAGCCGGCCGCGTACCGGGTCGGGTTCGACGAGGAGAACGGTGGCGCCGTAGCGCTGGGCGGCCATGGCGGTGACCACGCCCATGGGGCCGCCACCGACGACGACGGCGGTCTCGCCGGCGGCCAGGCGGCCGGCCTCGATGTTGTTGAGCGCGCAGGCGAGGGGTTCGACGACGACGGCGCGGTCGAAGTCCATGTCGTCGGGGATCGCGTGGCAGAACAGCTCGGGGAGGCGGATGAACTCGGCGAAGGAGCCGTCGTAGTCCAGGCCGACCTCGGTCCCGGCCTTGCGGACGCAGAAGTTCCAGTGGCCTTCGAGGCAGGTGGGGCAGGTGCCGCAGTACAGGGTGGGGTTGACGATGACCCGGTCGCCGACGGCGAAGCGGGTGACGCCCGGGCCCGTGGAGTCGACGACGCCGACGGCCTCGTGGCCCATGACGACACCGATCTCGGCCGGGAACTTGCCGACGAGGACGCTGCGGTCGGTCCCGCAGATGCCGCTCTGGGTGACGCGGATGACGAGGTCGTCCGCGGCCTGCGGCTCCGGCTTGGGGTGGTCGACGAGGGTGAGCGTGCGGTCGGCGGTGAGCGTCAGGGCCTTCATGATTCCTCCCTCACGGGCACGGCGGCGGCGCGGCCCAGGTCCCAGCGGATGGTGTCGAGCAGCTGCTTGTGGAGTTCGGGGGTGGCGGCGGCGATGCAGGACTTCTGGTTCATCGGGCCGAGGTCCACCAGGGAGGTGCTGCCGAGGTCGTCGCCGTAGGCGTCGGTGATGACGACGTCGGCCTGCCGGGCGAGGTAGACGACGGCGGCGATGTCGTAGGGGAAGAGGTGCAGGATCGAGCCGCGGCCGACCCGCAGGAACGCCTCTTCGGTGTCCGGGTGGTCGCGCAGCACGCGGTTGCCGATGTCGACGTAGGCGTCGAGCTGGCCGGTGATGATGCGGGAGATGGAGAAGGTGCTGCTGTTGAAGACGAAGATGCCGCCGGTGTTGGCCGAGCTGTCGACGAGGTGGCCGTACGCCTCGGCCATCAGGTCCATCGGGTGGCCGTTGAACTCGATCGACCAGAACATGTGGGTCGGGTCGGTGTTCCGGCTCAGGCGTGGGACCGGGGTGGCGAAGCCGCCGCTGTCGAGGCCGTCGGTGTCGTCGCCGTAGAGCCAGGCGCCGCTCTTGATCTCGACCAGGCAGGCGGCGTCGACGTCGGCGAGGGTGGGTGTGCCGTCGCCGTAGGGGGCGGCGGCGATGGACACCATGCCCATTTCGAGACCGGCCGAGGTGGGGCGGGTGCCGTCGATGGGGTCGACGACGAGGAGGATCTGCGGCTCGGGGGCGAGCTCCACGTAGGAGCCGTCCTCGGTGTAAAGGGCCGCGGGGACGTGGGCGTGGGCGCGCAGATAGTCCAGTACGGCCTTCTCGGCCACCTCGTCGACGTCGAACTGGGCGTCGCCGCCGGGCGAGTCGCCGTGGACGCTGCGCGCGCGGCCGGTGGCCTCGTAGGCGAGGAGTTCGGCGCGGACGTGCTGTCCGAGGGAGGTGAGCAGTCGCTTCATCGGGTTGCCCGCGGTCATCGGGCCAGCTCCGTGAGGAAGAGGTTCTCCAGGTTGTCGCAGATCTCCTCGGCCTGGTCCATGGTGAGGATCAGCGGCGGGCGGATCTTGAGGACGTTGCCGTAGCCGTAGCGCGAGGTGCGCAGGATCAGGCCGTGGTCCATGGCCCTGGTGGCCAGGTGGTTGGTGAGTTTCACGGCGGGCTTGCCGTCGGCTTCGGCGATCTCGAAGCCGATCATCAGTCCGACGCCGCGGACGTCGACGATCTGCGGGTAGCGGCGCTTCATGTCGTTCAGGCGTTCCATGATGTAGCCGCCCGTGCGGGTGACGTTCGCCAGGAACTCGGGCTGCCGCACGATGTCGAGGGTGGCGTTGGCCGCGGCGGCGGCCAGCAGGTTGGCGCCGTAGGTGAAGGAGTGGTGGTTCGCGGGGAGGCCGGCGAGCCGCTCGTTGGTGATGATGGCGGCGACCTGCGCGCCCGATCCGCCGAGGCCCTTGGCGGTGGTGATGGCGTCGGGTTCGACGTCGAAGTACTGGGCCGCGAACATGTGGCCGGTACGGCCGATGCCCGTCTGGATCTCGTCGAATATGAGGGCGATGTTCTGCTCGTCGCAGAAGGCGCGTAATTTCTGCATGTAGCCGTCCGGCGGGACCATGTTGCCGCCGTTTCCGGAGATCGGCTCGATGAGAACGGCGGCGACCCGGCCGGAACTCGCGTAGTCGACGAAGTCCTCCAGCCGGTCCACGCACATCATTCCGCAGGAGCCCTCCTTCTGCCCGTAGAAGCAGCGGAAGCAGTACGGGTCGGGGACCTGGAGGCTCCCGGGAAAGAGGTTGGGGAACGGCTCGCGGCGGAATGCGTTGCCGGACATCGACGTCATCATCATCGTCTGTCCCACATGGCTGCGGAACAGTGTGATGACCTCGGACTTGCCGGTGGCCATCTGGGCCATCTTGATGGCGCCCTCGTTGGCGGCGGAGCCGCCCGAGACCTTGGGGTGCACCTTCGTCAGATTGTCCGGGGAGACCTCGACCAGCCGCCGGACCAGGCCGTTGACCGGGTCGCTCTGGTAGGACGAGGTGATGTGGACCACCTTGTCGAGCTGGTCCTTCATGGCGGCGACGACGGCCGGGTGGGAGTATCCCAGGCTCAGGTTGAAGGTCGCCGACGCGCAGTCGAGGTAGCTCCTGCCGTCCTCGTCGTAGAGGTAGACACCCTCACCCCGCGCCATCTTGTGGTCGCTGACGGGGTAATAGATGTGCTCGGTAACGTCCTTGGTTTCCATCGGTCCCTCTCACACGGGTCGTTCGAAACGTCAGAATCTGGACGGAGGAAAGACAACTCACACCCAAGGGAAAAGAAGTGGGAAACGGCGACTTGATGCCCGTGGGGGGGGCGGCCCGGATATTTCACCCGTTTCGGACAGGGATCTCACGGAAGCGCCTTCTCTTTCATGTGATCACATTCCAACTCGGCCTGACAAGTGGCGATTTGGAGATGTAGATCTCTTTCACTCCCCTTGCGATCCGCTTCGGGCGCCGCGGCGCCGGCGCGGTCGCGGGAAGGCGCCGCGCGTGGGGGCGCACAGGGCGGGGAGCCGCCCCGGGGATGTCACCTCGACGCCGTCCGAAGCGTGTCCCGCAGCCGTTCGGGCGAGGTGAACACATGCCCCTGGAGGCCGAGTCGCAGCGCCGCGTACACGTTCTCGGCCCGGTCGTCGACGAAGAGGATCTCCTCGGGCGGCAGTCCGAGCTCGCGGACGCACCACTCGTAGGCGGCGGGTTCGGGCTTGGCGCTGCCGATCCGACAGGAGAGGCCGCGGACCGCGAACCGCTCCAGCCACGGCTGGGTGGCCTCGTAGCGGGCGGCCAGGTCCTCGGGGATGTTGGAGAGCAGGCCGAGCACGACGCCCTGGTCCGCGAGGAGGCCGAGCAGGTCCACGGCCTCTTGGTCGATCTCGCTCCAGCTCGCGAGGTCGGCGGCGATCAGCTCCTCGGTCAGCCGCCGGTCGAGCGGGCTGCCGAGCCGCGCGAACACCGCCTGCCAGTAGCCGGGGCCGGTGACCTCGCCGCGGTCGTAGGGGGGCCGCTCGGACCAGTACGCCACCCAGAAGCGGTCGGGGTCGCCGCCGGCCGTGCGTTCCAGGAGGCTCATGGACTCGGGTGACTGGACACGCGCGATGACACCGAACATGTCGAAGAGGACGGCTTTCATCCTTCGGCTCCTCACATTCTGCGGGTTCAGAGAGGGGTGACGGCGTCGGTACGCTCGGAGTCGCGCGGACCGGACACGCCACCGGGGTCGGGGGCGTTGCGGCGCAGCCACAGGCTCAGCACGCCGCAGACGACGGCGAGCAGGAACAGCAGCAGCGGCACCGTCTTCACGTCCATCGTGTCGATGACGGCGCCCAGCAGGGGCGGGAACGCCACGCCTCCGATCATCGAGGCGGCGATCACGTAGGCACCGGCGGCCCCCACGCCGGGCACGGCGCGGTTGAGCCAGGGCAGGCAGGTCGGGAAGATCGGCGCGATCATCAGGCCGACGCCGAAGTACGCGTACGGGGCGAGGGCCGGGACCGTGGCCAGGAGGAGGAAGCCGGCCATGCCGACGCAGCAGACGAGGAGGATCGACGGCGCGGACCAGCGCAGGCTGATCGGCGCGGCGACGAACCGGCCGACGGTCATGGCGGCCCAGTAGGCGGAGGTGGCGGTCGCGGCGGTGGCGGCGCCGTATCCGACGGCTTCGAGGTGGGTGGGTTCCCAGCCGCCGACGCCGGTCTCGATGGCGACGTGCAGGACGTAGACGCCGATGAACACCGCGATGATCGGAAGCACCCGGGCGCCGCCGGCCGGTGCGCCTTCCGCCGGGGCGGGGGCGGGCTCCCGGGCGACGACCCCGCCG
The DNA here is from genome assembly GCF_041106355.1 of Streptomyces sp. BF23-19. Lineage (NCBI taxonomy): Bacteria > Bacillati > Actinomycetota > Actinomycetes > Kitasatosporales > Streptomycetaceae > Streptomyces > Streptomyces sp. BF23-19. The sequence continues at coordinate 73,769 of NZ_JBGBPT010000009.1, forward strand.
AGGGTGACGAGGATCAGCAGGCTGATCACGCCCGTGCCGAGGAAGATCTCCGGGTAGCTGTCCGCCCCGAGCCAGCCGATCAGGGCGGGGCCGGCGATCGCGCCGATGCCGAAGTGCCCGTTCAGCAGGTTGAGCATGGCGGTGCTGCGGTGGCCGAAGCCGACGGCGAAGAGCTGGTTGAGGCCGTAGTCGATGCCGCCGAAGCCCAGGCCGATGACGAAGGTACCGGCGAGGGCGAGGGCCCAGCTCGGGGAGAAGGCGAAGGCGGCCGCGCCGGCGGCCATCAGCACGTAGGAGCCGCCGAGCAGCACCCGGTTGTTCAGGCGGCCCCGCAGGAGGTGGTAGATCAGCACGCCGAGGAGGGCGCCGATGAAGTGGGCGCTGAGGCTGAGCCCGGCCACGGCCGGACTGATGCCGAACTCGTCGCGCAGGGCCGGGATCGCCGGGCCGTAGAGCGCCTGGAGGGCGCCGATCACGACGAACGCCAGGCAGGAGGCGCCGATCGCGACGGTGGTGAGGAGGGGCTTCCCCCCTTCCGGCAGTTCGGCCTCATGGGTGGCGGTCATGGTTCTCCTCATCGATCACGGCCGAATGAACACGATCAACGTTCACAGCGGCAGGAAGTTCCCACCGTTCCACACAAGCTACACATCGCAGATGTTCGTTTCAACACATGCAATGTTCGAAACGCACATCTCAGCCATCCGTCGCCTCCATCTGTGCTAAAAGCAGACACATGAACGTGATGGAGAGGCACAAGTTCGTCGTGGAGCTGCTCATGCGGCAGAACCGCGCGACGGTGGCCGAGCTGGCCCAGGCCACCGGGGCGTCCGAGATGACCGTCCGCCGGGACCTGGAGGTACTGGAGTCCCGGGGAGCCCTGCGCCGCGTGCGCGGCGGCGCGGTGAGCAGCCTGCCCGGCGGCGTCGAGCCTCCCTACGCGATCCGGGCCATGTCCGAATCGCAGGCCAAGGAGCGGCTCGCGCGCGCCGTGGTCGAACTGCTCACCGACGGCGAGACCGTGGCGCTGGACACGGGTACCACCGCCGTGGCCGTAGCCAAGGCCATGGCGCACCGCCAACTCACCGTCGCCCCCCTCTCACTGCACGCGGCCTTCACCCTGTCCGCGCACCCCGGCATCCAACTGGTGATGCCGGGCGGGCAGGTGCGCCCCGAGGAGCTGTCCTTCTACGGCTCCACACCCGTACAGACCTTCAAGGACCTGTGCTTCGACACGTTCGTCCTGGGGTGTTGCGGGGTCGATCCCGTCCAGGGCGCCACCGCCTACAACCTCGACGACGTCCAGGTGAAGCGGGCGGCGGTCGCCTCGGCGCAGCGCGTGATCCTCGTCGCGACCGCCGACAAGATCGGCCGGGCGGCGCTGGGCCGCATCTGCGCCATGGAGGAGATCGCCCTCGTGGTCACGGACGCCCCCGCGGACTCCCCCGTGATCGAGGTGCTGCGCGACCAGGGGGTCGAGGTGGTCCATCCGGCGGACGACTGAGCCCGGCAACCGGCCCGGGCGGCCCCGGCGCGCGGGGCCGGCCGGTCGTCTGGGATCCATGCGTGGGCACCTTTCCTGCGCGGAGCGCATCCCCGATCGGCGCGCCCCGATCAGCATCGAGGGGCTGACGACCACCCGCCAATGGGCCGCGACCGTCGTCTTACCGCCTGTCAGGAAGACGACAGCAAGGACTTGCTGCAATTTCCAGGTGGGCCCCTACGCGTTCCGGCCATCCCGTCGGGGTGCGCCGTCCGGCGCCGTCCGACCGCCCGGTTCGCCCCGTCCGGCGAATTCCGCACCGGATCAAGGATCTTGCACGGCCCTCCCCTCAAGTCCCGCCCACAAGAAGCATGTCTGATACACGTTCCTGGGGCGGCGGGGCCGCCTCGGAGTCTCCTAGCATCGCGATCGCGACGGATGCGAACGAGAGGGCAGCGAAATGAAACCAGGCGCGCCGAAACGCCCGCAGGACCGTGCTCGACCCCGCGAGCTCACGTCCGAGGAGATGGCCCTCTACCGAGAGTTCGCAGAACACGGGCCCCTCCAGGGCAGCCGGGTGCGCGCCCGGGCGGAACCGGGCGCCATGGCCCGTACCCTCGACGCCCTCGTCTCCAGCGGCCTGGTCCGACAGATCGGCCCCGACTGCTTTGCAGCCACCAACCCCACCGACGTGTCCGCGCGCTTGCTCAAGCGGTGGGAGGAACGCGTCCAGGGCGCCCAGCTCGACCTGCTGCGCATGCGGGGGCAGCTCGCGGAGCTGGCCATCGTGCACGCCGCGCGCCAACGGACCCTGGAGGGGCCGCCGCTGGAGCGGATCGAGTCGGCGGCCGAACTGCGGCGCGTCCTCGACCGGCAGTCCGCCGCGTGCACGCAGGAGGTGCTCTGCGCACAGCCGGGCGGCCCCCTGCCCGAGGACGAGCTGCGCCGTGCCCGCCTCCGGCACCGGGACCTGCTCGCCCGTGGAGTCCCCGTGCGCACGCTGTACCAGCACTCGGCCCGCTTCGACCCGCCGACCGTGCGGTACGAGACGGAACTGGCGGCTCTCGGTGCCGAGGCGAGGACGGTGTCCGGCGGCCTGGCCCGGTGCCTGGTCTTCGACCGCTCCCTGCTCGCCCTCCCGCTCCCGGAAACGGCGGGCGGGGCCCTGCTCGTCCGTAGCCCCGACCTGGTCGCCTTCGTCGCCGAGATGTTCGACCTGCTGTGGGCGACGGGCGAGCCCATCGGCAAACCGCGCGAGAAGGCCTTCATCCAGGACGTCGCCGACCAGGCGAAACGATCCATCCTGCAGCACCTGATGCAGGGCGACGACGACCGCGCCACGGCCCGCGCCCTCGGCATCTCGGTGCGCACCTGCCAGCGCCATGTCTCCGCCATCATGCGTCAGCTCGGCGCGACGAGCCGCTTCCAGCTCGGCTACCTGGCCCACCGGCACGGGCTGCTCGCACCCGACGGCCCGGAGAGCGCCGATGCCGGCGCCCACACCCGCGAGCATGCCCGCGCCGACGCCTCGACATCGATGTCAGGATCCGTGCCCGCACCACCGGCCCCACCCGGCTTGTCGGGGTGCGCCGTGGACCGGAGCACCTGGATCCACCTGTCACGGGATCGCGGTACCGAGGATTTCTCCGAGCGGATCGGGCGTCGTCAAGAGGCGTATTAGTGGGACTTTCGGGACCGTCCGGCTGTCGCGGACAGTGACCTCACGTCGTCGTTGATCGACCGATCCGACTGAGGAGACTGACCACCGCATGGCCACTCACGACCGCGGGCCGCTGCCCCTGACCCCGCCGCAGAACGGCGTCTGGTTCGCACAGCAGCTCGACCCCACCCGTCTCGACTACACCATCGCCGAGTACCTGGAGATCCGCGGGGCGGTGGATCCTGAGCTGCTCGCCGAGGCGGTGCGCACGACGGTGGCCGGAACCGAGACGCTGTGCGTCCGCTTCGCCGAGGTGGACGCGGTGGTGCACCAGATACCCGCCGGTCCGCCTCCGCTGCGGATGGAGACGGTCGACGTCAGCGACCACCCGGACCCGGACGCCGAGTCCGAGCGGCTGATGCGCGCCGAGCTGGCCCGGCCGACGGACCTGGCGTCCGGGGACGTGTGCCGGCACCTCCTGGTGCGGACCGGGCATGCGACGTACCGCTGGATGCAGGGCTACCACCACCTCGTCGCGGACGGGGTCACCGGCTCGATCCTCGCGCGGCGGACCGCGCAGGTGTACTCGGCGCTGGTCGCGGGCGAGCCCGTACCGGTCGCCGACAGCGCGCCGTGGCAGCGGATCGTGGCCGAGCAGGAGGAGTACGCGGGCTCCGAACGATGCGCGGCCGACCGGGAGTTCTGGCGGGCCCGACTGGACGGCGCCCCCGAGCCCGTCTCCTTCACCGGCAGCGTCCCGGCGCCCGCCTCGGGTACGACGGTGCGGGTGAGCGGCGACCTCGACCCCGCCGACGCCCGTACCCTGCGCGAGGCCGCGCGCCGGCACGGCACGCGCTGGTCGGCGCTGGTGATGGCGGCGGCAGCCGCCCATCTGCACCGCGCGGGCGGCACCGAGGACGTGGTCCTGGGTCTGCCGGTCACCGGCCGCACCACCCCGGACGCCCGCCGGACCCCCGGCATGTTCTCCAAGGTGCTGCCGCTGCGGCTCACGGTCACCACGGACACCACGGTCGGCGAACTGCTGCGGAGCACCTCGGTCGGCATCAAGGAGGCCCTGCGCCACCAGCGGTACCGGATCGAGGAGTTCACCGGTACCGGACCCCGGCTGTGGGACGCCGCCGTCAACCTCATGTCCTTCGACTACGAGTTGTCCTTCGCCGGGGCTCCCGCCTCCGCGCACAACCTCTCGGTCGGCCCCGTCGAGCACGTCTCCCTCAACGTCTACGACCGGGGCGGCGACAGCCCGCTGACCGTGCAGGCCGAGGGTGACGCCGCCGACCTCGGTCGGGCCGAACTCGACGCGCTGCGGGTGCGGTTCACCCGCTTCCTGGTCGCGCTCGCCTCGGCCGAGGACGAGGCCCCGGTCGGTTCGCTGCCCTTCCTGACCGCCGAGGACGAGGAGCGGCTCGCCGCCTTCGCCGAGGGCGGCGTCGACGCCGTGCCCGGGGACGCCCCGCTGCACACGCTCTTCGAGCGGGCGGCGGCACGCACCCCCGGGAAGGCCGCCGTGATCTGCGCCGGCCAGGAGGTCACCTACGGGGAACTCGACGCCTGGGCCGAGGACATCGCGGACCGGCTGCGGCCGGCCGTGACACCGGGCACGCCGGTCGGTGTGTGCGTGGAGCGCTCGCCGTCGATGGTCGCGGCCCTGCTCGGCGTCCTGAAGGCGGGCGGCTGCTACGTACCGCTCGACCCCGGCCTGCCGCCCGAGCGCATCGCGTACATCGTGCGCGACGCGGGGCTGCGCACGGTCGTCGCCGGGCCGGGCGGCCGTGACCGGCTGCCGCACGACCTCCCGTCCGTGGTCGACGCGGGCGCGCCGACCGACGCGATCCATGACGTCCGGACGTCCGTACCGGTGCCGGCGGCGTCCGCCGCGTACCTGCTGTACACCTCGGGCAGTACGGGTGAGCCGAAGGGCGTCGTCGTCCCGCACGCGGCGGCCGTCGACTTCGTCCGCGGCCACCTCGCGCTGTGCGGCGCGGGCGACGGCATCGGGACCGGAGGGTCCGGCGGCTCCGGCGGCTCCGGCGGGTCCGGGCGCACGGAGCGGTTCCTCGGGTTCGCCTCGCTGTCCTTCGACGTGTCGGTCCTGGACGTGTTCGGCTCCCTGCTGAGCGGTTCCACCCTGGTCCTCGCCACCGACGCCGAGCGGGTCGACGTCGACCGGCTCCAAGCCCTGCTCGCCGAGCAGGCGGTCACGGTCGCCGACCTGCCGCCGGCGCTCCTGCCGCTGCTGGACCCGGCCGGACTGCCCGCGCTGCGGTTCCTGTCCACGGGCGGCGAGGCCCCGTCGGGGGACGCCGTCGACCGCTGGGCGACGGACGGCCGCGAGGTCTGGAACGCGTACGGGCCCACCGAGGCGGCCGTGTCCGTGACCATGCACCGGGTGGTTCCGCCCTCGCACGGCCGGATCCCGCCGATCGGGCGCCCGATGGTCAACCACCGGGCGTACGTGGTCGACCGGGGGCTGCGGCTGCTGCCGCCGGGAGCGACCGGTGAGCTGTGCGTGGCCGGTGCGGGTCTCGCCCAGGGGTACGCGGGGCGCGCGGCCATGACGGCCGACCGCTTCGTGCCGGACCCCTTCTCCGGGGTGCCCGGCGCCCGGATGTACCGGACGGGTGACCTCGTGCGCTGGTCGGCGCGGGGCGAACTGGAGTTCCTCGGCCGGGTGGACCGCCAGGTCAAGATCAACGGGCACCGGATCGAACTGGGCGAGATCGAGGCGGTGCTCGGCCGGCAGCCCTCGGTGGGGCAGGCCGCGGTCGTGGTGCACGCCCCCGCGGGCGGATCCCGCCGGCTCGTCGCCTTCGTGGCGCCGCCCGGCGACGGCGGCCCGGCGCCCGAACCGGAACTACTGGCTACGGAGTTGGGCCGGGTCCTGCCGGGCTACATGGTGCCCCGCACCTTCGTGGCGGTGGACCGGCTGCCCCTCACCCCGGGCGGCAAGGTCGACCGTGCGCGGCTCCACGTACCCGAGACCGCGACCCGTCCGCAGCACCCCGAGCGGGCGTACGGCGCCACCGAGCAGGCCCTGGCGGAGCTGTTCTCCGAGGCCCTCGGTGTCCCGGCGACCCCGGACGACAACTTCTTCGAGCTCGGCGGCGACAGCATCGCCGCCCTCAGCCTGACCAGCCGGGCGCGGGCGCGGGGCTTTTCCTTCACCCTGCGTGAGGTGTTCGCCCACAAGACCGCGGCCGCCCTCGCCACGGCCGTCGGCGAGCCCGGCCACGTGGCCTCCCCGGCCGCCGGTCCGGCCGTCCCGGAGTGCGGTCCGCTCCCGGCGACGCCGGTCATGCGCTGGCTGTTGGACGGGCCGGGCCCCATCGGCCGGTTCAGCCAGTCCATGGTGCTGACCCTGCCCGAGGGCACGGACGACGCGACGCTCGTACGGGTCCTGCAGTCGGTCGTGGACCGGCACGGGGCGCTGCGGCTCGGCGTGACCGCCGGCCCGGAGGGTCGGCCGTGCACGGTCGGCGAGCCCGGTTCGGTCGACGTGTCCCGGCTGTACCGCAACGTCGACGTGGCCGGATCGGACGGGCCCGCCCGTGCCGCGATCATGGCGGAGGCGGCCCGGGAGGCGGCCGGTCGACTGGACCCCGCGGCCTCGGCGATGCTGCGGGCGGTCCGCTTCGACACCGGTGGGGCGGCGCCGGACCGGCTGCTGCTGTGCGTGCACCACCTGGCCGTGGACGGGGTGTCCTGGCGGATCCTGACGGCCGACCTGGCCGCGGCCTGGGAGGCCGCCGTCGCCGGGCGTCCGCTGCCGGCCGCGGACGGGGAGGTCTCGTTCCGCGCGTGGGCCCACCACCTCGAACTCCAGGCGCGTTCCCCGGAGGTGCAGGCCGAGCTCCCCTTCTGGCGCTCGACGCTGGAGACCCCCGCGGACGTCCCGGACGCGCGGGAGCCGTGGCAGCGGATCCCCGACCCCGTGCGGGACACCGCCGGCACCACGCGCACGCTGACGCTCGGCCTGCCCGCCGAGGTCGCCGGCCCGCTGCTGGCCGGGGTGCCCGGCGCGCTGCGCACCGGCCCGGCCGAGGTGCTGCTCGCGGGGCTGGTCCTCGCGGCGCACCGGCTGCGCTCCCCCGGCACCGTCCCGGGGTCGCTGCTGGTCGACCTGGAGGGCCACGGCCGCGTCGACCGCACCGGCCGTCACGACCTGGCGCGCACCGTGGGCTGGTTCACCACCCAGTACCCGGTCCGGTTCGACCTGGACGGCCTCGACCTGGACGCGGCGGCCCGGGGCGGCGACGCCCTCGCCGAGCTGGTCGGGCGGATCCACACGACGGTCGCCTCCGTACCCGACCACGGCACGGGCTTCGGCCTGCTGAGCCGGCTCGATCCGCGGACCGCCGCGGAACTGTCCGGGCTCCCGCGCCCCCGGATCCTGTTCAACTACCTGGGCAGGTTCGCCGGCGGCGCCGAAACGCCGTGGAACCCCGCCCCCGAGGCGGGCGGGCTGCGGGCCGACGTGGATCCGGCGATGCCCGTCGAACACGCCCTGCAGATCGACGCCATGGCCGTGGACGGCGCCGACGGCCCCGCCTTCACCGCGGTCGTCACCCATCCCGCGGCCCTGCTGACCGACGCCGAGGCGGACGCCCTGGTGGCGGCCTGGGGCGAGGCGCTGCGCCTGCTGGCCGCCTGGACGGGCACCCCCCGACCGCGCCGCCTCACCCCCCGTGACCTGCCGCTGGTCCGGCTGACGCAGCCGGAGACGGACGCCCTGGCCGCCCGCCACGCCGGGCTCTGCGACGTGCTGCCGCTCTCGCCGCTCCAGGAGGGGCTCTTCTTCCACTCCGCCTTCGACACGGGCGCGATGGACGCCTACACCGGTCAGATCGTCCTCACCCTGGACGGCCGCCTGGACGAGGACACCCTGCGGATGTCCTGCGACCGGCTGCTGCGCCGCCACACCGCGCTGCGCTCCGGCTTCACCGACCAGGGTCTGGACCGGCCGGTGCAGATCGTCGTCGAGTCCGTCGCGGCGCCGTGGGAGGCCGTGGACCTCGGCGGGCTCGGGTCCGCGGAGCGCCTGCGGGAGTGGGAGCGGCTGCTCGCGGCCGACCGGGCCCGCCGCTTCGACCTGGAGCGGCCGCCGCTGGTGCGCTTCACCCTGGTCCGGTTCGGCGCGGGCGAGCACCGGCTGGTCATGACCAACCACCACATCGTCTGGGACGGCTGGTCCTCGGCGGTGCTGCTGCGCGAACTGCTGACCGGATACGCCGAGCACGCCGCACACGCCGGGTCCGGCGGTCCGGGCGAGCCCGGCCCGGTCGCGGAAGGGGTCCCGTACCGCTCGCACCTGGACTGGATGGCCCGCCAGGACGACGGCGCCGCCGAGGCCGCGTGGAGCGCTGCGCTGGCCGGGCTGGAGGAGCCGACCCTGCTGGGCGCGGCCGACCCGAACCGGATCGACGCGCTGCCCGAGCGGGCCCCGGTGGAGCTGTCGGCGGAGCTGACGGCTCGGCTCACCGCGCGGGCCCGTACCGCGGGCGTGACCCTCAACAGCGTGGTCCAGGGCGTCTGGGCGGTCCTGCTGGGTCGGGTGACCGGGCGGGACGACGTGGTGTTCGGCGGGACCGTCTCCGGGCGGACCGCTGACGTCGCGGGCATCGAGGACATGGTCGGACTGCTGATCAACACCCTGCCCGTGCGGTTCCGGATCCGGGAGGACGAGCCGCTGCTGGCCGCGCTCGCCCGGTTCCAGGACGAGCAGGCGGAGCTGATGGACCACCAGCACGTCGGGCTCGCCGGCATCCAGCGGGCGGCCGGGTTGGGCGCCCTCTTCGACACCACGGTCGTCGTCGAGAACTATCCGCTCGACCTGGAGTCGATGCGGGACCTGGCCGGCGGACCGCGGCTGACCGGGGTGGAGGGCTCGGACGCCACCCACTACACCGTCAACCTCATCGTGCTGCCCGGGGAGCGGCTGCGGCTGCACCTCGACCACCGTACGGACGTCCTCGACACGCGGACGGCGCGCAGCCTGGGCGAGGCGCTGGAGCGGCTGCTGACGGCCGTCGCCGACGCCCCCGACACCCCGGTCGGGGAGGTGGACCTGCTGTCCGCGGAGCAGCACCGGCTGATCCGGGAGTGGAACGCCACCGCCGTACCCGTCCCCGACACCACGCTGGTGGAGCTGTTCGAGCGGCAGGTGGCCCGGACGCCGGGCGCCCCGGCGACCGTCTTCCGGGGCGAGTGCCTCTCGTACGCCGAACTCGACGCCCGTGCCGAGCGGCTGGCCGGGGCCCTGCGCGCCCGGGGCGCCGGTCCGGAGGAGATCGTCGCGGTCGCCCTGCACCGCTCCACCGAGATGGTGGTCTCGCTGCTGGCCGTGCTGAAGTCGGGGGCGGCCTACCTTCCGGTGGACCCCTCGCTGCCGGCGGACCGGATCGCGTACCTGCTGTCCGACGCCGGGCCGGTCCTGCTGCTCGCGGACGACGAGGTGGCGGCGGCGCTGCCCGCCGCGGCGGACCTGCCCCGGCTGGATCCGGGGGCCGTCCACGACGGGGACACCGCCACGGTGGGGCAGGCACCGCTGCCCGCGCACCCCGCGTACGTGATCTACACGTCCGGTTCGACGGGGCGGCCCAAGGCCGTGGTCGTGGAGCACTCGGCCATCGTCAACCGGCTGCTGTGGATGCAGGACCGGTACCGGCTGGGCGCGGACGACCGGGTGCTCCAGAAGACCCCGTTCGGCTTCGACGTGTCGGTGTGGGAGTTCTTCTGGCCGCTGATCACCGGCGCGGCCCTGGTGGTCGCCGAGCCCGGCGGGCACAAGGATCCCGCCTACCTCACCCGGGTGATCCAGGAGGAGGCGGTGACCACCGTCCACTTCGTCCCGTCCATGCTGGCGGCGTTCGTGGAGGACCCCGGGGCGGGCCGCTGCCGGTCGCTGCGGCGGGTCGTGTGCAGTGGCGAGGCCCTGCCCGAGGAGCTGAAGAACCGGTTCCTCGATGTGCTCGACGTGCCCCTGCACAATCTGTACGGGCCCACGGAGGCGGCCGTCGACGTCACGCACTGGGACTGCCGCCGCGAGGACACCGGCCCCGTGCCGATCGGCCGGCCCATCTGGAACACCGCGCTGTACGTGCTCGACCCGCGGGGCCGGCCCGTCCCGGTGGGGGTCGCGGGCGAGCTGTTCCTGGCGGGCGCGGGCCTGGCCCGCGGGTACCTGCGGCGCCCGGCGCTGACCGCGGAACGCTTCCCGTCGGCCCCGTTCGGCCCGCCGGGCTCGCGCATGTACCGCACCGGTGACCTGGCCCGCCATCGGGCCGACGGCTCGGTGGAGTACCTGGGCCGCACCGACGACCAGGTCAAGATCCACGGCTTCCGGATCGAACTCGGCGAGATCGAGACGGCGCTGGGCCGCCTCGACGGCGTCGGCCGGGCCGCGGTCGTCGTCCGCGAGGACGTCCCTGGCGAGCGCAGGCTCGTCGGGTACGTCGTCCCGGAGGCCGGGACGGACCCGGCCCCGGACACCGAGCCGATGCGCGCCGAACTGGCCCGCTCCCTGCCGGAGTACATGGTGCCGGTGCTGGTCGTCGTGGACGGGCTGCCCGTCACGCCGAACGGCAAGCTCGACCGCAGGGCGCTCCCGGCGCCCGCCGCGGCGGCCGCCGCCACCGCGTACGAACCGCCGGCCGGGGAGACCGAGGAACTGGTCGCCATGGTGTGGGCCTCCGTACTGGACGCACCGCGGATCGGCCGCCACGACGACTTCTTCGCCCTCGGGGGGCACTCGCTGAGCGCCACCCGGGTGGCGGCCCGGCTGCGCCAGTCCCTCGGCCTGGACCTGCCCCTGCACACCCTCTTCGAACAGCGGACCGTCGCCGCGCTCGCCATCGCCGTCGAGACGGTGCTGCTGGCCGAACTGGAGGCCGAACCGGCCCCGTTCACCGCCACCGACGACACCGTTCCTTCACTCGTACTTCAGGGAGAGACCTCGTGACCACCCAGGAGAGCCTGCCGGCCGCCGGCACGGACAGCCGCCTGGCCGCCGCCCGCGAACTGCTGCGCCGCCGTGTGCGCGCCGCGCTGGACGACACGGCGGCCGGTCCGGCCACCGTGACGGCACCGGTCCCCGCTCCGGCCGCCGACGGGCCGGACACCGAGCCCGTCGCCTCGTTCGCTCAGGAGCGGATGTGGCTGGTGGACCGGATGACGGACGGCACCCCCGGCTACGCGATCCCCGAGGTCGTGCGGCTGCGCGGCCCCGTCCACCCGGAGCCGCTGCGCCGCGCCCTGACCGCCGTCGTGGCCCGTCACGCACCGCTGCGCACCGTCTTCGAGGAGCGCGACGGCGCCCCGCACCCGGTGGTCCTGCCCGCCCCGGCGGCCGTTCCGCTGCCGCTGCTGGACCTGGGCGGCGCCCCCCTCGCCGAACTGGAGGAGCGGGCCCACGCCCTGGCCCGGGAGGAGGTCCGCAGACCCTTCGACCTCGCGTCCGGCCCGCTGCTGCGCGCCCTGCTGATCCGCCTCGGCGCCGAGGACCACCTGCTGGTGCTGGTGGTCCACCACATCGCCACCGACGGCTGGTCCATGGGCCTGCTCTGGCAGGAACTGTCCGAGGGCTACGCGGCCCTGCTCGCACGGCGGCCCCTCCCCCGGGCCCCGCTCCCCCTGGACTACCAGGCGTACGCCCGTACCCAGCGCGACCGGTTCGCGAGCGGCGCGATGAACGGCCCGCTGCGCTGGTGGGAGGAGCGCCTCGCGGGGCTGGAACCCCTCGAACTGCCCGCGGACCGACCCCGGCCCACCCGTCGCAGCGGCGACGGCGCGAGCCTGGAGTTCACCCTCGACACACAGCTCACCACGCGGCTGCGCCGGATCGCCGAGGGCGCGGGCGCCACCCTCTTCATGACGCTCCTGGCCGGCTTCCAGGCCGCCCTGGCCCGCTACGCCGGCACCACGGACATCGCCGTCGGCACCCCGGTCGCCGGACGCGACCGGGTGGAACTGGAGCCCCTCATCGGGTTCTTCGTCAACACGGTGGTGCTGCGCGCCGACCTGTCCGGCGAGGTCGGGTTCCGTGAGCTGCTCGGCCGGGTCCGCCGGGCGACGGTGGACGCCTACGACCACCAGGAGGTGCCCTTCGACCGGCTGGTGGAGCACCTGAATCCCGAGCGGGTCGGCGACCGCAACCCCCTCGTGCAGGTGATGTTCGCGTCGGCCCAGGACGAGACGGCGGGGCTGCGGCTGCCGGGCCTGGACGCGCGGGCCGTGCGGACCGACTTCGGCGGCTCGCTCTTCGACCTGAGCGTCTTCGTTTCCGAGGGCGCCGAGACCTGCTCCGGCTCGCTCGTCTTCGACACCGACCTGTTCGACCGGGCCACGGCCGAACTCGTCCTCGGCCACTACCTGGAGCTGCTGGCCTCCGCCGCCGAGGAGCCCGACCGTCCCGTGGCCGAGCTGCTGCCCTGCGCCCCGACCGCGGCCCGGCTCGCGGCCGAGGGCCACGGCACGGTCCGCCCGGACCTGGCCCCGGCCTCCCTGGTGGAGCTGTTCGCCGAGCAGGTCCGGCGCACCCCCGGCGCCGAGGCCGTGGTCTGCGGCGGCGACCGCCTCAGCTTCGCCGAACTCGACTCCCGCTCCGACCTGCTGGCGGCCCGGCTGACCGCCGCCGGGGTGGAGCGCGAGTCCCCGGTCGCCCTGCTGATGGAGCGCTCGGTCCACCTCCCCGTGGCGATCCTGGCCGTCCTGAAGGCCGGCGGTCTCTACGTCCCGCTCGGCGAGGGGTTCCCGGTCGCCCGGCTGCACTGGATGCTGGAGCGGACCGGCGCCCGCCTGCTGCTCGCCGATCCGGCGACGGCCGGCCACGAGGCGGCCCGTACCTCGCCGGTGCCGGTGCTCGACGTGACGGCCCCGGCGGACGGGGCTCCGGCCGCCGCGGCGGTCGCGTACCCGCCGTGCTCGCCGGACCAGTTGGCGTACGTGATGTACACCTCCGGTTCCACGGGAGAGCCGAAGGGCATCGGCGTCACCCACGCCAATGTCGCGGCGCTCGCCCGTGACACCGCCTTCGGCGCCGCGCACCGGCGGGTGCTGGCCCACTCCCCGCTGTCGTTCGACGCCTCGACGTACGAGCTGTGGGCGCCGCTGCTGTCCGGCGGGCTGGTGGTCATGGCGCCGCCCGGCCGGGTGGACACCGCCGCCCTGGCCCGGCTGGTGGAGGAGCACCGGATCACCTCGATGTTCCTCACGGCCGCCCTGTTCAACCTGGTGGTCGAGGAGTGCGTGGAGCTGCTGACGCGGGTGCGGGAGGTATGGACGGGCGGCGAGGCCGCCTCCCCGCACTCCTTCGCCCGGGCCCTGGAGCAGGCCCCGGACACCGTGCTGGTCAACGTCTACGGGCCCACCGAGACCACCACCTTCGCCACGCGACACCGGCTGGACCCCCGCGCCGGCGCCGTCGTGGACGGCCGGGTCCCCATCGGCACCGCCCTGGACGACACCCGCCTCTACGTGCTGGACGAGCGCGGCCGCCCGGTGCCGCAGGGCGCCGTCGGCGAACTGTGCGTCGGTGGTACCGGCGTGGCCCGCGGCTACCTGGGCCGGCCCGGCCTCACCGCGCGGCAGTTCACCCCCGACCCCTACGGAGCGCCGGGCGCCCGGATGTACCGGACGGGCGACCTGGCCCGGCGGCGCCCCGACGGCACCGTCGACTACCTGGGCCGCGGCGACCAGCAGGTCAAGATCCGCGGCCACCGGATCGAGCCGGGCGAGATCGAGGCCGAGCTGGCCCGCAGTCCGCGGGTCGGGCACGCCGCGGTGGTGGTCCGCGAGGACACCCCCGGTGAGCAGCGTCTGGTCGCCTACGTGGTGCCCTCGGAGGGCCGGGTGGCGGAGCCGGCCGAGCTGCAACGGGCGCTCGCCGCACGGTTGCCCGCGTACATGCTGCCCTCGGCGATCGTCCCGCTCGTGGCGCTGCCGGTGACGCCGAACGGCAAGCTGGACCGGCGCGCGCTGCCCGCGCCCCCCGAGGAGGGGGTGCTCCGGGCCGAGTTCGCGGCGCCGGCGACCGCGACCGAGGAGCTCGCCGCGGCCGTGTGGGGCGAGGTGCTGAGCACCGGACGGATCGGCCGCCACGACGACTTCTTCGCCCTCGGCGGCCACTCCCTGCGAGCCACCCGCGTCGTGTCGCGGCTCGGCGCCCGCCTGGGTACGGGCGTGCCGCTGCGGCTGCTGTTCGAGCACCCGACGCTGGAACGGTTCGCGTCGGCGCTGGACGCCCTGCGCGGCGACGGCCCCGGCACCACCGCGCCGGCGACCCCCGTCACCGCGATCGGCGCCCGGCCGGCCGGGGAGCCCGCGCCGCTGTCGTTCGCGCAGCAGCGGCTGTGGTTCCTGGACCAGCTCCAGCCCGGCCGGCCCGACTACAACATCCCCGTCGCGGCCCGGCTGCGGGGCGCGCTGGACGCGGACGCGTTGGCCGCCGCGCTGTGCGCGGTGGTGACCCGGCACGAGGTGCTGCGCTCGCGGATCGCCGAGGGTCCGGGAGGCCCCGTACAGGTCGTGGAGGCGCCGGAGGTCTTCGTACCCGTCCGCACCGACCTGGGGGACCTGCCGCGCGAGGAGGCCCGTTCGCGGGCGCTGGGCCTGGCCCACGCGGATGCCGCCGCCCCCTTCGACCTGGGCTCGGCGCCCCTGTTGCGGGCGCGCGTGGTGCGGGTCGCCGACGACGAACACCTCCTCGTCCTGGTCCTGCACCACACCGTCGGCGACGGCTGGTCGATGCCGGTGCTGTGGCGGGAGCTGTCCGCGTCCTACGCGGCCCTGCGCCGCGGCGAGCGTCCCGTGCTGCCGGAACTGCCCGTCCAGTACGGGGACTTCGCGTACTGGCAGCAGCGCCGGCTGGCGGACGGCGAGGCCGACGCGGGCATCGCCCACTGGCGGGCGGCCCTCGGCGGACTCCCGGCCCTGGAGCTGCCCACCGACCGGCCGCGGCCGCAGGTGCGTTCCGGCGCGGGCGACGCCTTCGTCTTCGAGGTCCCGGCCGAGCTCGCCGAGCGGCTCGGCGCGCTGGCCCGGGAGCGCGGCGCCACCCTGTTCATGGTGTTGCTGGCCGGTTTCCAGGCGCTGCTGGCCCGGTACACGGGCCAGGCCGACATCGCGGTGGGCTCGCCCATCGCGGGCCGCGACCGCACCGAACTGGAGCCGCTCGTCGGCTTCTTCGTCAACACCCTCGTGCTGCGCACCGACCTGTCCGGCGACCCGGCCTTCGGCGAGCTGCTGGGCCGGGTGCGCCGGACCGCGCTGGCCGCGTACGAGCACCAGGACGTGCCCTTCGACCGGCTGGTGGAGGAGCTGCGGCCGGAGCGCGACCTCAGCCGCAACCCGCTCTTCGACGTGCTGTTCCAGCTCCATCCCGAGCAGCTCGACGCCCTGCCGCTGGACGGGGTGGAGGTCGAGAGCCTCGACACCTCCAACGGGACGGCCAAGTTCGACCTCAGTCTCGCGATGACCGAGCACCCCGGCGGTCTGACCGGCACCGTCCAGTACGCGACGGACCTCTTCGACCGGGCCACCGTCGAGCGGTTCGGCGCGCATTACCTGCGGCTGCTGGCCGGGGCCGTCGAGACCCCCGAGGCGCCGCTGTCCCGGCTGGACGTCCTGTCCCCGCAGGAGCACGCCGCCCTGCTCGGGGAGGATCCGGGCCCGCGGACGGACGGGCCGGCGGCCCGGACCCTGCCCTCCCTGGTGGCGGAACAGGCCCGGCTGCGGCCGGACGCCCCGGCCGTGACCTGCGAGGACCGCACCATCAGTTACGGCGAGCTCGACGCGGCCGCCAACCGGCTGGCCCATCGTCTGCGCGAGCTCGGCACCGGCCCCGAGACCCGGGTGGCCGTGCTGGCCGGCCGCGACCCGCGCATGCTCGTGTGCGTCCTCGCGGTGCTGAAGGCCGGCGGCGCCTACGTGCCGCTCGACGCGGGACACCCGGCCGAGCGGGTCCGTACGGTCCTCGCCGACAGCGGCGCCCACCTGGTGCTGACCGCGGGCCTGCCCGCCGGACCGGCCGCGGACCTGACCGGCGACGTACCGGTCCTGGACCTGGACGCCGAACAGCACCTGGTCGACGCGCTGCCCGCGACGGAACCGGACGCGCCCGCCGCCCCCGCGCACCTCGCCTATCTGCTGTACACCTCCGGCTCCACCGGCCGGCCCAAGGGCGTGGCCGTCACGCACGCGGCGATCACCGGCTACCTGGCGGCGCTGACCGCCACCTTCGGGCTCGGCCCCGAGGACGCGGTGCTCGCCCGTACCGCGCTGACCTTCGACCCGTCGGTACGTGACCTGTTCGCCCCGCTGACCACCGGCGGGCGGATCGTGCTGGCCTCGCAGGACGAGGCCGGGGACCCGGACGCGCTGGCCCGACTGCTGCACGGCGAGGGTGTGACGGCGCTGCTGTCGATCGTCCCGTCGATGCTGGAGCCGCTGGTCGCCGCCGTCGGCGAACCCGCGGCGGCGCTGCGGCTGGTCATGACCACCGGTGAGGCGCTGACGCCCGGACTGGCCCGCGCGGCGCACACCCTGGGCGTGCCCGGCAGGCTGCGGCTGGTCAACCAGTACGGTCCGACGGAGTGCACCAACACCACCACGTACCACGTGGTGACGGACGCCGACATCGAGGCGGGCCGCATCCCCATCGGGCGGCCGCTGCCCGGCGCCCGGGTCCTCGTGCTCGGCGAGCACCTCGAACCGCTGCCCCGGGGCGCGATCGGAGAGCTGTTCATCGCCGGACGCGGGGTGGCCCGCGGCTACCTCGGCGACCCGGCCCGCACCGCCGAGGCCTACCCGCCGGACCCGTACGGGCCGCCCGGCGCGCGCATGTACCGCACCGGTGACCTGGCGCGGCTGCGGGCCGACGGGGTGCTGGAGTTCCACGGCCGTCGCGACAACCAGGTCAAGGTCCGGGGCCACCGGATCGAACTCGGCGAGGTCGAGGCCGCGTTGCTGCGTCACCCGGACGTGGCCCGGGCGGTGGCCGCCGCGCACGGCGAGGGCGCCGACCGGCTGCTCGCCGGGTACGTGGTGTGGCGGGACGGCGGCGGTGATCCGGCCGCCGTGCTGGACTTCGTCCGCGCGTCCCTGCCGGCCGCGATGGTGCCGTCCGCGCTGGTGGTGCTGGACGCGCTGCCGCTGACCCCGAACGGGAAGACCGACCGCAGGGCGCTGCCCGCGCCGGAGCCCGGCTCGGGCGGCGGGCAGCGGGCGCACGTCGCCCCGCGCACCCCGCTGGAGCGGACGGTCGTCGAGGTCTGGGAGGAGGTGCTCCGCGAGGGCCCGATCGGGGTCCGTGACCACTTCTTCGAGCGCGGCGGGCACTCCCTGCGCGCCACCCGGGTCATCTCCCGGCTGCGCGCCCTGCTGGACCGGGACATCCCGATGCAGCTGATCTTCCGCCACCCGGTGGCCGAGGACCTGGCCCGGGCGCTGGCCTCCCCCGTCGCGGCGGACGCGACGGGAGCGGCGATCCCCGCGCTGCCCGAGGGGCCCGGCCCGCTGTCCTTCGGGCAGCAGCGGCTGTGGCTGCTGGACCGGCTCCAGCCGGGCCGACCCGACTACAACATGCCCGGTGCCGTACGGCTGACCGGCGAGCTCGACACCGCCGCCGCCCTGGGGGCGCTGACGGACGTCGTCGCCCGGCACGCGGTGCTGCGCTCCCGGATCGAGGAGACCGGGGAAGGCGGCGCCGAGGGGGCCTTCGGGGCCCGCGTCGTGCCCGGTCCGGCCTCGATGTTCGCCCCCGACCTCACCGACCTGTCGGAGCTGGGCGCGGCGGCCGAGGAACGGGCGCGGGAGCTGGCGGGGCACGACGCCGCGCTGCCCTTCGACCTGACGGCCGCGGGCCCGCTGCGGGCCCGGCTGGTGCGGATCGCGGCGCGGGAGCACCTGCTGGTGATCGTCGCCCACCACATCGCCTTCGACGGCTGGTCGGTGGGGGTGTTCTGGCGGGAGTTCTTCGCCGCCTACCGGGCCCGCACCGTCGCAGGCGCCGAACCGCTGCCGGAACTCGCCGTCTCCTACCGGGACTTCGCCTCCTGGCAGCGCGACCGCCTCGGCGACGACGCCCTGGCGGACACGCTGGGCTACTGGCGCGGGCGGCTCGGCGGGCTCGCCCCGCTGG
Source organism: Streptomyces sp. BF23-19 (assembly GCF_041106355.1). Lineage (NCBI taxonomy): Bacteria > Bacillati > Actinomycetota > Actinomycetes > Kitasatosporales > Streptomycetaceae > Streptomyces > Streptomyces sp. BF23-19. Next base: position 92,066 of record NZ_JBGBPT010000009.1, read on the forward strand.
ACCTGCCCACCGACCGGCCCCGGCCGGCCGCCCCGGCCGGGCGCGGCGAGCAGTTCCCCTTCGTCCTGCCCGAACCGCTGCTGCGGGGGCTGCGCGCCCTCGGGCGGCGGCACGACGCCACCCTGTTCATGGTGTTGCTGGCGGGCTTCCAGGCCCTGCTGGCCCGCTGGTCGGGCGGTGAGGACGTGGCGGTGGGCTCCCCCATCGCCGGCCGCGACCGCACCGAACTGGAGCCTCTCATCGGCTTCTTCGTCAACAACCTGGTGCTGCGCACCGACCTGTCCGGCGACCCGGCCTTCGGCGAACTGCTGGACCGGGCCAGGGAGACGGCCTTGGGGGCGTACGCCCACCAGGAGGTGCCGTTCGAGCGTCTGGTGGAGGAGGTGCGGCCGGAGCGCGACCTGAGCCGCAACCCGTTGTTCCAGGTGATGCTGGTGCTCGACGAGGAGGCCGCCGCGCCGCCCGCGCCGGCCGGCCTGGACGTCGAGCCGCTCTCGCTGGCCAGCGGTGCCTCGAAGTTCGACCTGTCCCTGTACTTCGTCGAGGAGGAAGGCGTGCTGCGCGGCGAGGCCGTGTTCGCCACCGACCTCTTCGACCGGGCGACCGTCGAGCGCATGACCTCGGCGCTGACCGAGCTGCTCTCGGCCGCGGTGGCCGACCCCACCACCCCGCTGGGCGCCCTGCCCCTGATGGGTCCGGCCGAGGAACGCCGGATCCTGGGTGAGGGCATCGGCTCCGCCGAGCCGGCCGCCGACCGGCCGCTGCCCGTGCTCGTCGGCGAGCAGGCCTGCCGTACGCCGGAGGCCGTCGCGGTGGACGACGGCGAACGGAGCCTGACGTACGCCGGGTTGTGGGAGGTCTCGGGCCGGCTGGCCCGGGAGCTGGCCCGCCTCGGTGTCGGCCCGGAGGCCGCGGTGGCGGTCTGTGCGGAGCGCTCCGTGCTGCTGCCCGCGGCGCTGCTGGGCGTGCTGCGCTCCGGCGGCATGTACGTGCCCGTGGACCCCGGCTATCCGGCCGACCGGATCGGCTACATGCTCGCGGACAGCGGCGCCCGGGTGCTGGTGGTGTCGGGGCTGTCCGACGCCGCGCAGACCCCGGACGGGGTCGCCGTGGTGGATCTCGACGCCCTGGCCGGGGAGGACGGGAGCGCGCCGGCCGACCTCGGGTCCGTGTCACCGGATCCGGAGGCGGAGCCGGAGCAGTCGGCGTACGCCCTGTACACGTCGGGCTCGACGGGACGCCCGAAGGGGGTGACCGTCCCGCATCGGGCGCTGGCCAACTTCACCCGGGACATGGTGCGCAGGCTGGAGCTGACGGCCGGGGACACGGTCGCGGCCGTCACCACGGCCTCCTTCGACATCGCCGTGCTGGAGCTGCTGGTCCCGCTGGTGTGCGGGGCGACCGTACGGGTCGTGGACCGCGAGACCGCCCGGGACGGCACCCTGCTCGCCAAGGAGCTGGACGCGGCGCCGGTCACGGTCGTCCAGGCCACCCCGGCCACCTGGCACCAGCTGATGGAGTCGGGCTGGCAGGCGCCGCACGTACGGGCGCTGTGCGGCGGCGAGGCGCTGCCGTCGGCCCTGGCCGAGCGGATGCGCACGGCGCTGGGCACCGTCTGGAACGTGTACGGGCCGACGGAGACCACCGTCTGGTCCACGGCGCACCGGCTGTCCGGTCCCGTCGGCGAGCGGCCGGTGCCGATCGGCACGGCGCTCGCCAACACCCGGCTGCACGTGCTGGACGCGACCCTGCGCCCGGTGCCGGTGGGCGTGTTCGGCGAGCTCTACATCGGCGGTGCCGGGGTGGCCCGCGGCTACCACGGCCGGCCGGGGCTCACGGCGGACCGGTTCGTGCCCGATCCGTACGCGGCGGGCGGCCGGCTGTACCGCACCGGTGACCTCGTACGCCGGCTCGCGGACGGCACCTTGGAGTACCGGGGCCGGGCGGACGGCCAGGTGAAGGTGCGCGGCCACCGCATGGAGCTCGGCGAGATCGAGTCCGCGCTGGCCCGCCACCCGCGGGTGCTGGCGGCGGCGGTGGCCGTCCACGGCACGGGGGTGGACGCCGTCCTGGCCGGTTACGTGACCTGGCGGGACGAGGCGGGCGACGTGCGGGAACTCGGCGAGTTCCTGCGCCAGGACCTCCCCGAGTACATGGTCCCGGCCGTCCTCACCGCGCTGGACCGGCTGCCTCTCACCCCGAACGGCAAGCTCGACCGCAAGGCGCTGCCCGCGCCTTCGGTGGACGCGGTACGCGGCGACGGCGCGGGGCGGATCGCCCCGCGCGACACGACCGAGCTGCGGATGGCGCGGCTGTGGGAGCAGACGCTGGGGACGGCCCCGATCGGCGTGCGCGACGACTTCTTCGCGCTCGGCGGCCACTCGCTCAAGGCGTTCGCCCTGATGGCGGCCGTGCGCCGGGAGTTCGGGGTGGAGCTGCCGCTTAACCTGGTGTTCCGTCGGCGCACGGTGGAGCTTTTGTGCGAGGCGCTGCCGGACGCGGGGGCGGCCGCGGCCAACCTGCTGGTCCCGCTGGCCGACGGGGACCCGTCCCGGCCGCCGCTGGTCCTCGTCCACCCGCGGGGCGGCGACGTCGTCTGCTACCGGGACCTGGTGCGGGACCTGTCCGCCCGCCCCGGGGGCGACCGGCGGATCCTCGGCCTGGAGTCGGTGGGCTACAACACCGGTGAGACGCCGCTGGAGCGGGTGCCCGAGATGGCCGAGCGCTACCTGGCCGCCCTGCGCGAGGAGCAGCCGCACGGCCCGTACCTGCTGGCCGGCTGGTCGTTCGGCGGGACGGTGGCCTACGAGATGGCCGCCCGGCTGGAGGCCGCCGGCGAGGAGGTCGCCTTCCTCGGCCTGATCGACGCGGCCGCGCCGGGGACGACCCCCGGGAGCCGGTCCGCCACGGCGGCCGGGCCGGGCGATCCGGACCTGCTGCGGTACGGCATCGCCGCCGGGATCGACGCCGGCTCGGCGCGCGAACTGGACGAGGAGGAACTGCTCGACGTCCTGGTGCGCCGGGGCCGCGAGGAGGGCACCCTCCCCCGTACCTCCCCCACGGAGGCCCTGCGCAGACTGCTGCGGGTCGCCGAGGCGAACGGAGCGGCCTCCGCCGCCTACCGCACCGACGCCGTCGTCACCGTCGGCCTGCACCTCTTCACGGTCGACGAACGGCACCCGGAGCTCGCGACCCCGCTGGTGGACCCGGCGGCCTGGCGGCCGCGCACCGCGGGCGCCGTCCTGCGGGCCGCGGTCCCGGGCAACCACCACGACCTGGTGGACCCCCCGCACTGCGCCGCCCTGGCGGAGCTGCTGGCCGCCGCCCTGCCCTCCTGACCCGCTCCACCCCACACCCCCTTCCGCATCCCTGATCCATCGAGGAGAACACCGTGAACGACGCGTCCCCGCAGCAGTACCTGGTCGTGGCCAACGACGAGGAGCAGTACTCCCTCTGGGAGGCCGGCCGGCCCGTCCCGCTCGGCTGGCACGACCAGGACGTACGCGGAACCAAGGAGGAGTGCCTCGCGCACATCGAGCGGGTGTGGACGGACATGCGCCCGCTCAGCCTCCGCGTGAGCATGGCCGGCTGACCCGACGATCCCCGGGCACCACGCCGCCCGGCAGACCCCACCGTGGGCTGCCGGGTGGCGCGGCGGTGCCGGAAGGAACCCCGTATGACCAGCTCGTACCCCGGCGGCGCCGCGTCATCGCGCCGCCGCAGCCCGCTGGCCGCCCTGGTGGCGGCCTCCGGGATCTCCTCGCTCGGCATGGCGGCGACCCTGGTCGCCGTGCCCTGGTTCGTCCTGCACAGCACCGGCAGCGGCACCCGGACGGGGCTCGTCGCCACCGCGGAGGTGTTGGGCCTGCTGTGTTCCGCCGTGCTCGCGGGTCCGGTGGTCGACCGACTGCCCGTACGAGCGACCGGCATCGGCGCGGACCTGCTGACGGCCGCGGCGATCAGCCTGATCCCGCTCCTGCACGCCTGGGGCGCCCTGCCGCTGCCCGTCCTGATCGTCCTGGTCTTCCTGGTGGGGGCCGCCCGCGGGCCGTCCGACACCTCCAAGCAGCTGCTCCTGCCCGGCGCGATGGAACGCGCGGGCGTCACGGCGGAGCGGGCCACCGGAGCGGTCGAGGGAGCCCGCCGGATCGGCATGATGGCGGGCGCGCCGCTGGCCGGTCTGCTCATCTCGACCGTCGGCCCCGTGCGCACCCTGTACGCGGACATGGCGGCGATGGCGTTGTGCGCCCTCCTCGTGGCGACCCTGGTGCCGGCGGCGGCCCGCCCGCGCCCGTCCGACAGCGGACAGCCGCGTGGTTCCTACGCCCGGGAACTGCGCTTCGGGCTCGGCCAGTTGCGTAGGGATCGACTCCTGGGCGCGATGGTGGGAGTCCTGATGCTGACCAACGCCTTGGACGGGGCACTGAACGGGGTGCTCTACCCGGCGTACGGCACCCAGGTGCTGCGCAGCAGCGCCCTGTTCGGGGCGATGGTGACCGCCATGGGGGCCGGCGCGCTGCTCGGGGCGGCCCTGTTCGGCTGGGCGGGGCACCGGATGCCGCGGCGCGCGGTGTTCGTCGGGGCCTTCGTCCTGGTCGGGGCGGTGCGGTGTGCCGCACTGGCCGCCGAGCCCCGGGTGCCGGTGCTGTTGGCGGTACTGGCCCTGTCCGGCATCGGGTCGGGGATCGTCGGCCCGCTGATGATGTCGGTCGCCTACGAGCGGGTGCCCGAGGCGGTACGGGGGCGGGTGTTCGGCCTGCTGGTCGCCGCCGCGCTGGCGGCGACGCCGCTGGGCATGCTGGGTGCGGGGCTGGCCCTGGACGCCGCGGGGCTGGTGCCGGCGCTGCTGGGTACGGGGGCGCTGTACCTCGCGGTCACCCTGCCCCCGCTGGTCTTCCCGGTGTGGCGGGAGTTGGACACCCGGGGCCAAGCGGAGCACGTGGAGCCGCCGGCCCGGCGGGAGCAGGGCTCTCCGGCCGCCGTAGGCGCGGGAATCGTGACCGAATAGGCAGGATTTATGGAATTTTGCGGCCCCTCACCATCGCGCCAGGCAGCTTGATGAGCAGTCTGATCGATCACCGAAGGGCCCGGGGCACGGCAAGGTTGTTCCTGCACCGACCGGCGCGGACGGCCCACGAAGTGGTTCGCGCCCGGACCAGACCGCTCGCACTCCTGGGGATCCCATGCTCAAGCGTTACGTCATCGCCCTGTCCGTGGCCGCGTCCGCGCTGCTGCTGCCCGCCGCCGGCGCCGCTCAGGCCGCCGACGGCGACACGGCCGCGACCACCGTGACGACCACCACCGGGGGCGAGGGCAGCACCACCACGCAGACGCCGCGTCAGATCGTCACGTCCAACGGCCGGGTGGTGACGGTCGGCACCACGCTGGGCGGCCGGAACCGCGACACGGCCGACAGCTCCTGGGGCGGCTGATCGCACCGGCCCGTCAGGGCAGTCGGAACGGGGGGAGGGAGGATCGCATCGCGATCCTCCCTCCCCCCGTTCCACCTCCGACGCCGTCAATCCCGCTCGTCGCCGAGACAGATGACGGCATACCGGGCCTCGGGTGCGCCGACGCAGCGGCGCGACCAGCGGGCCGGTACGTACAGCAGCTCGCCGGGCAGCAGCCGGCACTGGAAGGACTCCGACCGGCCGCTCTCGCCGGTCCCGGTCAGCTGCCAGGTCACGGCGCCGGCGATCTGCTGGATCAGCAGGTGCTCCCGGCCCCCGGCCTGCCCGGTCCAGGCGGCGTCCACGCCGACGCCCGGGACGGTCCCGGCCGTCTCCACCCGGTCCAGCCGGACCGACAGGCCGGTGAGCGAGGCCAGTTCGGCGGTGAACCGGTCCACCTGGGCCGGGCACACACCGCCACCCGTCGGCCCCGCCCCGGCGATGTCGGATTCGTCGGCGTCGTCACCGTCGCCGGTGCCATCGCCGTCGCCGGTGTCGTCGACGTCACCGAACGCCGGGTTGTCGTACTCGGGCCACAGCACACCCGGCGCCCGGTCCAGGTGGACCGAGAGGAACAGGACGATCTCCCGCAGGTGCGGGGCCTCCCGCTCCCAGGCTTCCTCCGGCATGTCCATCACGTGCCCCTCTTGTTCGGCGGCTCCACAGCTCCCATCCCAGCAGCATGCGACACGCCCGCCGACCGCGACAGACACGAGAACACGTGACACCAGGTCAGGAAGGCTGTACGGACTCGCCGTCCGACCCGTCCGACCCGTCCGACCCGTCCTCCAGGTCCAGCAGTCCGCGCGCGGCGGCGGCCACACCGGCCTGGAAGCGGCTGCCCGCACCCAGCTCCTGCATGATGTCGGCGATGTGGCGCCGGGCGGTGCGCAGCGACATGCCCAGGCGCCGGGCGATGGCCTCGTCCTTCAGCCCGGCCGCGAGCAGCCGGATGATCGTCTCGTGGATCTCGCGGGCCACCTCCTCGAGCCCCTGACCCGCGGCGGCCGAGAACGGCGAGGCCAGGTCCCAGGTCTGGTCGAAGATGTTGCACAGGTACGCGACGGTCGACGGCTCGCGTATCACCACGGCGCCCCAACTGCCGTCGGAGACCGGTACGAAGGCCAGTTCCCGGTCGAAGGCGATGAGCCGGCCGAACAGTTCGTGCGCGGTGCGGTACTGCGCCCCCAGCACGGAGGTGGCCGCGACGTAGGCCTGGCTCGGCCCGTTGAAGCGGGCCGTGTGGTGGTAGAGGGTCCGGATCGAGATCCCCCGCTGGAGCATCGTCTCGTCCCGCCGCAGCGCCTCCTGCATCGCCTCCGGCACCCTGCTGCCGCCCCCGGGCTGCGAACTGAGCATTTCGGTGGTGCAGTTGAGGGAGGCCCGGTTGAGCGCCCCGCGCACGTCCTCCAGGCTCTCCAGGACCTCCAGCGACTCCCCCGTGGAGCGGCGGCCCAGATAGTGCGGCAGGAAACGCCCCAGGTCCTCGCGGATCCCGCTGATCGCCCGCTGCTGCTCGCGGATCCGCGCCTCCAGGGGCGCCACGAGCTGCTCGGCGGCGGTGTCCGGGGCCACCGCGAAGGCGACCGTCGGATCGATCGGACTCACGTGCAGCAGACGGGAGGAGCGCAGGCGTGTCACGCTGCGCCGGACCTCGTCCGCATCACGCCCCGTTCCGGCGGCCACCGCGTCCACGTCCACCGTGCGGTGTTCGAGCACCCAGCCGTAGACATCGATGTCAACATCGGCGTTGTTCGAATCCGGCACCACGTCAGATGTTTGCATTGCCCCACTTTGCCTTTTTCGCCCCTGGTCGCTTTACTGCCAGGCACTTTGGTGAGGTGCCCGCCCCCTGGCGCCAGGATATGCAGGACGAAAGGCTGTACCCCACGAACAGCAGCGGGTGTCCGGCCACTTCAGGCCCCGGACGTCCGAAACGGTGCGATCGCACCCAAAGCGATCGCACCGTCACCGGGGGTGCCGAGCCCCGCCGCTCCCCCTTCACCTTCGATCCGGAATCCGGAGCCCCACATGCTGCACACCACGCTCACCGCCCGCGCACCGGAGCTGCCCGCCCTGACCCCCCGCGAGCAGGAGGTGCTCGCCTACCTCGCGCAGGGGGACACGTACCGGATGATCGCGTGCCGGATGGGGCTGAGCCCGCACACGGTCGACACCTACCTGCGCCGGCTGCGCAGCAAGACCGGCGCGGTGAACCGGACCCAGCTCACCCACATCGCCTTCCGGATGGGCTACTGAGCCGACCGCGCGGTCGTGGCACCGGACTCGGCCCCGACCACCGGGGCATCGTCCTCGAACGTGCGCATCCGCCGCAGCGGGGAGCAGAGCAGGACCAGCGGGGCCGCCGACAGGGCGGCGGCGCACACCCACAGCGCGTCCCGCACGCCCAGGAGTTCACCGAGGAGTCCCGCGAGCAGGCCGCTCAGCGGCAGTACGCCCCACACCAGGAAGCGCATGGTCGCGGTCATCCGGCCGAGCAGGTGCGGCGGGCAGACCGTCTGCCGGTAGGTGACCTGGCAGATGTTGTACAGGGTGACGCCGGCCGACTGGACGAGCGACCCGAGCACGAACAGGCCGATCCGCCAGTCCTTGTCGGCCAGCGGGAGCAGCAGCCCGAAGGGCATGGTCACCAGCAGGGACAGCCACGTGAGCCGGGCCGCGCCGACGGCCCGGGTCACCCGGTCCGCGACGGTGGCCGCCAGCACCGAGCCGATCGTGGCCGTCGTCAGCACCCAGCCGAGGGCCGCGGGCGGCAGCCCGACGGTCCGGGTCAGGAAGAGCACCTCGATGGCCATCACCGCGCTGAGGAACAGGTTCACGGCAGCCGTGTTCAGGGCGATGAGCCGCAGGATCCGGTGGCTCAGGACATAGCTCAGCCCCTCGCGGATGTCGCGCAGCAGGTGCCGGCGGGGGGCTGGTTCCGGCTTCTCCTCCCGGGCCCCGATCCGCCCCAGCAGGACCACGGAGACCAGCGAGGTGACGGCCTGGCCGGCCAGCGTCCCGGCCGCGCCCAGCAGTTGCACCAGGAAGCCGGCGATGCCGGGGCCGGCGAACTCGGCCCCCGAACGCACCGTCTCCAGCTTCGAGTTGCCCGCGATCAGGGTGTCCTTGCCGATGAGGGTCGGCAGGTAGCTCTGATCGGCGACGTCACCGAACAGCCGGGCGCAGCCCAGCAGCAGGGCGACCCCGTACAGCAGCGGCATCGAGTGCAGGTCCAGCAGGTAGGCCACCGGCAGCGCGGTCAGCAGGACGGCGCGCGCCAGGTCGGCGGCCATCATCACGCGGCGCTTGCGCATCCGGTCCACCCAGGCCCCGGCGGGCAGACCCAGCAGCAGGAACGCCGCGTGTTCCGCGGCGGACAGCAGGCCCGCCTGCATCGCCGAGGCGTCGAGCGTGAGCACCGCCATCAGCGGCAGGGCCACGTACGTGATGCTGCCGCCCAGCTCGTTGCAGATGTGCGAGGACATGAAGAGACGGAAGTCCCTGCGCCGTCGGCGCTCCACGGCCTGGCCGGACGCGGTGGACTCGTCGGCGGACTCGTCGGTGGTGACGGACACGGGTGCGTTCCTTGTCTGGTCGCGGACGGGGTCCGCGGGGTGCGGGTTCATCGGGGGGCGGGCGCGGGCAGCGCCCTGGGGTCGAGCTTGCCGCCCGGGGTCCGGGGCAGGCGCTCCATCAGTGTCACCACGGCCGGTACGAGGTACCCGGGCACCTTGGCCAGAAGGTGCCGGCGCAGCTCGTCCGGGGTGAGGGGGCTGCCGGGGGTGACGGCGGCCCAGGCGGCGAGCTGCGGGCCGTCGGCCGCCGCGACGGCGCGGGCGACCACGTCGACGACGTCGGGGTGGGCGGCCACGGCCGCCTCCACCTCCTTGAGTTCGACGCGGTGGCCGCGGATCTTGACCTGGTCGTCGGCGCGCCCGAGGAAGACGAGCGGCCCACCGGGGGCGCGGGTGACGCGGTCACCCGTCCGGTACATGCGCTCGCCCGGGGCATCGGCGAAGGGGTCGGCGACGAACCGCTCGGAGGTCAGGCCCGGCCGGCCGTGGTAGCCGCGCGCCAGGCAGGAACCCGCCAGGTACAGCTCGCCCGCGGCGCCGGGGGGTGCCTCGCGCAGCTCCTCGTCGAGGACGTACGCCCTTACGCCGGCCAGGGGTTCGCCGAGCGGGATCAGCTCGTCGCCCGCGAAGCCGGCCGGTTCGGCCGGTCCCGGCTCGTAGGAGGTGGCGGTGATGGTGGACTCGGTGAGGCCGTAGCAGCTGATCACGGGGGGATGGCCGGCGGTCGTCCAGCGCGTCAGGTCCGCGGTGCGGCCCGCGTCGCTGCCGATCACCACGCGACGCAGTGCGGACGGCAGCGGCCGTGGGGCGCGCGCCAGGTCCTTGGCCCACTGCGACCAGTACGGGGTGGGGAGGTTGACGACGCTGATCCGCTCCGCCGCGAGGAACGGCTCCAGTTCGGCGGGCGAGAGCACGTTGTCCTTGACGAAGACGGCGGCGCCGCCCGTGCACCAGGTGGGCAGGGCCTCCTCCAGGCTGACGTCGAAGGCGGGGGCCGCGAACTGCAGGACCCGGTCCCGGTCCGTCAGCCCGTAGCGTTCGGCCAGGGTGGCGACCTGGGCGGTGAGTCCGGCGTGGCCGACCGCCACGGGCTTGGGCTGCCCGGTGGATCCGGAGGTGAAGAGCACGTAGGCGAGGGACCCCGGAGCCACGTCGACGGGCCGGACCGCCGAGGTGGGGGCCGCGGTCGTGGTGGACGCCCAGAACAACTCGCTCCCGGTACGGCGTTGCAGCATCGCGGCGGCGTAGGTGTCCTGTGCGACCGCGTGCCGGGTGCCGGCGGCCCGCAGCAGGGTACGCAGCCGCTCGTCGGGGGCGTCGAGGTCCACCAGGAGGGGGGCCGCGCCGGCGTACCAGATGCCCAGCAGCCCCACCGCCCAGTGGACGCCCCGGCGCACCCCCAGGAGCACGGTGTCCTCCGGTCCGGCGCCCGCCGCGCGCAGCTCCTCGGCCACCGCGCGTGCCCGCCGGTCGAACTGGCGGTACGTCAGCTCCCCCTCGGGGGCGCGGACCGCGGTGGCCTCGGGTGTGAGCCCGGCCCGGTGCGCGATGCGCAGGGGCACGGGGGTGGTCTGGGTCGGACTCATGGTGGCGGTGTCTCCTGGGGGTGCGGTCGGGGCTCTTCGCGGCGCGGTCAGGCCTGGTCAGGCGTGATCAGGCCTGATCACGGGAGCGGGGGCGCAGCGCGGGGCGGGCGGGTGCGGCGGCGGCCTCGGTGAGACGGGCGGGGACGCCCGCGGGGGGGGGCGTCTCGAAGAGGTCGCGGATGTTCAGCCGTACGCCGAGTTCGGTGCCGATGCGGCCGGCCAGTCGGGTGGCGAGGAGCGAGTGGCCGCCGTGGGCGAAGAAGTCGTCGTCCATGCCGGCCTCCTGGAGGCCGAGGACGGAGGCGAAGATCTCGCAGACCGTCTTCTCGGCGGGGGTGGTGGGCAGCCGTCCGGCCGGACGGTGCACGGTGGCCGGGTCGGGGAGCGCCTTGCGGTCGAGCTTGCCGTTGACGGTGAGGGGGAACTGCGGCAGGTGCAGGAACAGCGACGGGACCATGTAGTTGGGGAGGTTCCGGCCCAGCTCCGTGCGGACCTCCTCGGCGGTGGGCGTCCCGATGAAGTAGCAGATGAGCCGCTGCTGGCCCGCGTGGTCCCGGTCGACGGCGACGACGGCCTCGCCGACGCCCGGCACGGCGCGCAGCGCGGTCTCCACCTCGCCGAGTTCGATGCGGTTGCCGCGGACCTTGACCTGGTGGTCCTGGCGACCGAGGAAGTCGAGCTGGCCGTCGGCCCGCATCCGGGCGAGGTCTCCGGTGCGGTACATCCGGCTGCCGGGGACGGCGGAGAACGGGTCGGGGACGTAGCGCTCGCTGGAGCGGCGCGGGTCGCGCAGGTAGCCGGGGCCCACACCGGTGCCGCCGATGAAGAGTTCGCCCGGCACGCCGGGCGGTACGGGGGCGAGCGCGGCGTCCAGCAGGTAGAGGGTGTTGTTGCGCAGCGGGCGTCCGACGGGCAGCCGGCCGTGTTCCAGCTGGGCGTGCACGTCCGGGCCGATGAAGGCGTGGGTGTTGTCGTCGGAGCACTCGGTGAGGCCGTAGGCGTTGACGATCGCGGCCTGCGGGTGGCGCGCGTACCAGCGGGTGCACAGTTCGGGCGGCAGGACCTCGCCGTTGACGATGAACCAGCGCAGCTCGGGCAGGGCCGGCGGCTGCACGCCGGTGTCCCACAGGTCGACGGCGGCGCGGACGAAGGAGGGCACGGTCTCCAGGACGGTGATCCCCCGGCGTGCGGCGTCGTCGAAGAGGGCGTTCGGGTCGCGGGCGGTGTCCCGGGTGACCAGGTGGACCTGTCCGCCGGTGATCAGTGGGGCGAGCATCTGCCACACGGAGATGTCGAAGGTGAGCGGGGCGTTCATCACCACGCGGTCGCCGTCGCCGAGACCGAGGTCCTCGACCTTGGCCAGGAGGTGGTTGTTCATGCCCCGGCGGTGGACCATGGCGCCCTTGGGCTTGCCGGTGGAGCCCGAGGTGAAGCAGACGTAGGCGAGGGCGTCGGGTCCGCCGGCCGGCGCCGGGCGCTCGCCCGGGGCCGCGGCGGCCGCGTCGTCGATCACGAGGACGGGCAGGCCGCCGGGGACGGCGGCGGCGATCTCCTCGGCGCGGGCGCGCTGTTCGGGGGCGGCCAGCAGGCGGGCGATCCCGCCGCTTGCGAGGAGGTCGGCGGTCCGGGTGACGGGCCCCTCGGGGTCCAGCGGGACGTAGGCCGCACCGGAGCCGAGGATGCCGAGCATCGCGACGGGGACGCGGGCGGTGGGCTCGCTGAGTACGGCGACCAGGTCGCCGGGGCGTACCCCGTCGGCGAGCAGGGCCATGGAGAGCGCGTCGGCGCGGGCCACGAGGTCCGCGTAGCTCAGCGTGCGGCCGGTGTCGTCGGTGGTGGCGACGGCGTCGGGGCGGCGCCCGGCCTGCTTCCGTACGCGCTCCACGACCTCCGCGTAGTCCTCGTCGCGGGCGGTGTCGTTCCACTCGACCAGGACGCGGTGGCGTTCGGCCGGGGAGAGCAGGTCCACGGTGCCCACCGGGCACGAGGGGTCCTCGGCGACGGCTTCCAGGAGCCGGGCGAGGCGTTCCAGCAGGGCCTGGGCGGTGTCGCGGTCGAAGACGTCCGGCCGGTGGTCGATCTGCAGGCGCAGCCGGTCGCCGGGGATGGCGGTCAGCGAGAGCGGGTAGTGGGCGGCGTCGTACGGGTCCACTCCGGTGACCCGGAGCCCGCCCGCGCCGAGGGCGGCGAGGCCGGCCGCGTCGACCGGGTAGTTCTGGAAGGCCACGCAGGAGTCGAAGAGTTCGCCCGCTCCCGCGAGCCGCTGGATCTCGACCAGACCGAGGTGGTGGTGATCGATCAGGCGCGCCTGCTCGTCCTGGAGCCGCTCGAACAGCGCGACGAGGGACTCCGTCGGGTCGATGCGGACCCGGACCGGCACGGTGTTGATGCACAGGCCCACGATGTCGGCGACTCCGGGCAGTTCGGGGTCGCGGCCGCTGACGATGGCGCCGAAGACCACGTCCTCGGAGCGGATCTGCCGGCCGAGCAGGAGGGCCCACGCGCCCTGGAGCAGGGTTCCGGAGGTGATCCGGTGGCCACGGGCGAGGGCGCCGAGCCGTTCGGTCAGGGACTCGGGGAGGTACGTCTCCACGCGGTCGGGCAGGACCGAGCCGGGCGGCGGGGACACCGGCGCGGTGCGGGTTCCGCCCGGCAGGCCGTCCAGGGCGCGGGTCCAGGCGTCCTGGGCGGCGGCCGTGTCGCGGCTGTGGAGCCGGCTCAGGAAGGCGGAGTAGGGGGTGACGGGGCCCAGCGGGGCGTCGTCGGCGTGGTGCAGGGCGAGGAGTTCGCGTACCAGGACCGGCCAGGACCAGCCGTCCATCACGATGTGGTGGTAGGTCAGCAGCAGCCGGTGGGACAGCGGGCCGGTGCGGACGAGGGTGAAGCGCAGCAGCGGCGGCCGGGCGAGGTCGAAGCGGGTGGCCCGGTCCTCGGCGAGGAGGGTGTCGACGGCCGCGGTGCGCTCGGTCTCGTCGAGCCCGGACAGGTCCACCTCCTGCCAGGGGGCCCGTACACCGCGCTGGACGACCTGGGCGGGTTCGCCCGTGGCGCGGCGCAGGAAACCGGCGCGGAGGTTGGCGTGCCGTTCCAGGACGGTGTCGGCGGCGGCGCGCAGCCGGTCCGCGTCGAGGGGGCCGTCGAGGTCGAGGAGCAACTGGGCGACGTAGACGTCGCGTTCCTCCTCGTCGAAGAGGGCGTGGAAGAGGATGCCGTCCTGGAGCGGGGAGAGCGGCAGGACGTCCTCGACCAGGGAGCGGGCCGCCGGGGCGGCGGCGGAAGTGGCGGGGGTGGACGGCGGGTGGTTCACGGTGGTGTTCCTTCGGTGGTCAGGCGGTCTGGGTGCGGCGGGCCCGGCGGACGATCGGCGGGTCCTCGGCGCCGGCGCCGGCGGCCGCGGCGGCGGGCAGGGCGGCGGCCAGTTCGGCGACGGTGGGACCGGTGAAGAACTGGCGGATGCCGACGGCGCCGCCGAACCGGTCCCGGACCTCGGCGAGCAGCTGCGTGGCGAGCAGGGAGTGCCCGCCGAGGTCGAAGAAGCTGTCGTGGACGCCGATGTCCGGTACGCCCAGGACCTGCTCCCAGATCGCGCACAGGGCGCGCTCGTCGTCGGTGCGCGGTTCCTGGCGGGCGCCCGCGCTGCCGGCCGTCGCCGGGCCCGGCACGGGCAGGGCCGCCAGGTCGGTCTTGCCGTTGGCGGTCACGGGGAAGGCGTCGAGCAGGGTGAGGGTGGCGGGCACCATGTAGTCGGGCAGTCGGGCGCGCAGGTGCTCGCGCAACTCCCGCGGGTCGGGTGCGGGGGTTCCCTCGGCGGGGACGGCGTAGCCCGCGAGCGCGGGACCGGCGGGCGTGTCCACGACGGTGACGGCGGCCTGGCCCACCGCCGGGTGGCCGGCCAGGGTGTGCTCGATCTCGGCGGGTTCGATGCGCAGTCCGCGGATCTTGACCTGCCGGTCGGCGCGGCCGAGGTACTCGACCTGGCCGTCGGTGGTCCAGCGGGCCAGGTCGCCGGTGCGGTACATGCGGGTGCCCGGAGGGCCGTACGGGCAGGCCACGAAGCGTTCGGCGGTCAGCGCGGCCCGGCCGAGGTAGCCCTGGGCGAGTCCGGCGCCCGCGATGTAGAGCTCGCCGATGACGCCGGGCGCCACGAGGCCGAGCCGCTCGTCCAGGACGTGGAGCTGCGTGCCGTCGAGGGGGCGGCCGATCGGGACCTGCCCGTCGGGGGCCTCCTGGCCCGGGCCCACGGCGAAGGTCGCGGCGAAGGTGGTGGTCTCGGTGGGGCCGTAGGCGTTGGTGACGGTGGTGCGGGGGCAGGCCTCGCGGACCCGGCGGACCATGGACGGCGAGGCGGCCTCGCCACCGGTCATCACCTCGTGCAGCGTGCCGAGCGCGGGCAGGCAGCGGTCGGCGAGGACGTTGAAGAGAGTGGCGGTGAGGAAGGTCCCGGTGACCTTCTCCTCGGCCATCAGCCGGGCCAGCGCGTCGACGTCGAGCTCGCCGGGCGGCGCGACGACGACCAGGCCGCCGTTCAGGAGCGGCACCCACAGTTCGTAGGTGGAGGCGTCGAAGGCGTGCGGGGAGCGGAACAGGACCCGCTCGTGCGCGCCGCCGCGCCAGCGCCGGTCGGTGGCGAGGGCGACGACCTCGCGGTGGGGGACGGCCACGCCCTTGGGGGTGCCGGTGGAGCCGGAGGTGTACATCAGGTAGGCGAGCGCGTCGGCGTGCCCGCTCGGCACACCCGTCCCGGCCGTCCCGGCCTCCGCGGCGGGCCGGTCGTCCGGACGCACTACGTGGCGCGGACCCGCCGGTAGGGGTCCGCCGTCCGGGACGTCGGTGACGAGGACGGCGACCCCGGCCGCGGTGAGCACGGTCCCGGTCCGGGCGCGCGGGGCCCGCGCGTCCAGCGGCAGGTAGGCGGCGCCCGCCTTGAGGATGCCCAGGCAGGCGGCGACGAGGTCGGCCGAGCGGTCCATCAGGACGGCTACGGCTTCGCCCGGCCGGACGCCGAGGGCGCGTAGCCGTGCGGCGATCCGGTCGGCCCGCGCGTCGAGTTCGCCGTACGTGGTCTCCCGGCCGGCGCAGCGCACGGCGGGGCGGCCGGGGTGGGCGGCGGCCCGCTCCGCGAAGGCCCCGTGGACGGTACGGGCGTCAGGGACCACGGGTGCGCCCTGCCAGTGCTCCAGGAGGTCGGCGCGCTCCCCGGGCAGCAGGACGTCGAGTGCGGAGAGCGGGACCGCAGGGGCGCGGACGACAGCGCCGATGAGGTGGACGAGGCGGTCCAGCAGGCGCCGGGCCGTGGCGTCGTCGAACAGGTCGCTCGCGTACTCCAGGCCGAGGGCCAGGCCCAAGGGCTGCCCGGTGGCCGGGTCGTGGAGCTCCTCGACCTCCAGGGTGAGATCGAACTTGGCGGTGTCGGTGCGTACCGCCTCCACCCGCGCCCGCAGGCCCGCGAAGGCGGGGGACTGCGGCTCGGTGCGCTGGGCGGAGACGGCGACCTGGAAGAGCGGGTGACGGGCGGGCGAGCGGGCCGGGTTGAGGCGTTCGACCAGCGATTCGAAGGGCAGTTCCTGGTGGGCGTACGTCTCCAGGGCGGCGGTGCGCACCCGGCCCAGCAGCTCCGTGAAGGTGGGGTCGCCGGAGGTGTCGGCTCGCACGATCAGGGTGTTGACGAAGAGGCCCACGAGGTCGGTGAGGGCTTCGTCCTCCCGGCCGTCGACGGGGCAGCCGAGCGGCAGGTCGGTGCCGGCGCCGAGGCGGGTGAGCAGGACCGCGAAGGCGGCCTGGACGGCCATGAACGGGGTGGCGCGGACCTCCCGGGCCAGCGCGGCCAGTCCCGCGTGGGCGGCGGCGTCGGTCCGCGCCTCGACCAGTGCGCCCCGGTGGCCGGCCACGGCCGGGCGCGGGCGGTCGGCGGGCAGGGCCAGTTCTTCGGGCAGGCCGTCGAGGACGGCCGCCCAGTGGGTGAGCAGCCGGCCGTGCAGGGAGTCGGGGTCCTGGGCCGGGCCGAGGAGTTCGCGCTGCCACAGCGCGTAGTCCGGGTACTGGACGGGCAGTTCGGGCCACTCGGGCGGCCGGCCGACGCACCGGGCGGTGTAGGCGGCGGCGAGGTCGCGGACGAGGACGTTCACGGAGTGGCCGTCACCCGCGATGTGGTGCAGGACCAGGAGCAGGTAGTGGTCCTCGGCGCCGTCGGTGAACAGGTGGGCGCGCAGCGGCGGTTCGGTGCCGAGGTCGAAGGGCCGGGACGAGGCCTCCTCGGCCCGCCGGGCGCGTTCGGCGGGCGGGCAGTCGGTGACGGTGAGCACCGGGGCGGCGTCCGCGGGGCCCAGGACCCGCTGGTGGGGGCGGCCCGCCTCGTCGGGGAAGACGGTGCGCAGCGCCTCGTGGCGGCCGCTCACGTCCGCGAGCGCGGCCCGCAGGGCCGGGCGGTCGAGGGTGCCGCGCAGCCGCAGGCCGACGGGAATGTGGTACAGCGCGCCGTCGGCGCCGTCCCGGGCGTGGAACCACAGCCGCTGCTGGGCGTGGGACAGAGGGATCACAGCAGGGCTCCGAGCTGGGATTCGAAGGTGTCGAGGTCGGCCTGGCTGACCTGGGCGAGGGATACGTCGGAGGGGGTCAGCCCGCCGGCGTCGGGGCGGGCCGCGTGGGTGACGACGGCGCGCAGCATGGTGAACCACTCCTGCGCGAGGTCGTGGACCCACTGCCTGGGGAAGACGTTGCCCGCCCAGGTCCAGGTGGCGCTGAGGGTGAGGCCGTCCGGGCCCTCGTGGGCGGCCGCGTTGACCTCCACGGCGTGGGCCATCGGAAGGCCTTCGTCGGCGTCGTCGAGGGCGAAGTCGTGCCCGGGGGCGGCGTCCCACGGGGCGTCGCCGCCCATCGGGAACCGGCCGAGGTAGTTGAAGCCGATCTCGGGGATGCCGCGCGCGGCGAGATCCGGCCCGGTACGGGAGTTGAGGTGGCGCAGCAGCCCGAAGCCGATGCCCTTGTCGGGTACGGCGCGCAGTTCCTCCTTGACCAGGCGTAGGGCGGCGCCGACCGCGGGTCCGCCCGCGCGGGCCTCGTCGAGGTCCGGGCGGCCGAGGGCGAGGCGGACGGGGAACACGGTGGTGAACCAGCCGACGGTGCGGGACAGGTCGGTGCCGTCGGCGACGTCCTCCCGGCCGTGGCCCTCGACGTCGACCAGGACGGCGCCCTCCTCGCCCTCCTCGCCCTCCTCGTCGGTGTCGCGCCGGCCGAGCACGGCGAGAGCCAGGGCGGTCAGCAGTACGTCGTTGACGGTGCCGTTGACGAGGCCGGGCGCGGTGGTGAGCAGGGGGCCCGTCACGTCCGGCCCGAGGGTCAGGGTGAGGGTGTTCTCCGGGCTCTCGGGGTCGAGGCCGCCGGGCGCCCGGACCCCGGCCAGGGGCTGCGGGGCCTCACGCAGGGCTGCGGCCCAGCGGTCGGCCTCGGTGGTCCGCCGGCCGGAGGTGGCCTCCGCGCGCAGCAGGTCGGCCCAGTGCGCGAAGGGGGTAGCCGCCGGTTCCAGGGCGGGCTCGCGGCCCTCGGCGAGGGCCGTCCAGCAGCTGCGCAGGTCGTCCTGGAGGATGCGCCAGGAGACGCCGTCGACCACGAGGTGGTGGACGACGAGCGCGAGCCGTCCCTGCTGTCCGGCTCCCCGGTCCAGGAGTACGGCGCGCAGCATGTGGCCCTCGCGGGGCGAGAGCAGCCGCCGCGCGGCCCGCATCCGCTCCCGGGTCAGGGCGGGGAGTTCCGCCTCGCCCGTCCCGCGGGCGTCCACGAGCTCCAGCAGCTCCGCCGCGGTGACGGAGCCCGCGGGCGGTACGAGCGGCTCGGCGCCGGCGGCCCCGATCCCTTCGGGCAGGCGCAGCCGGAGCATCTCGTGGGTGTCCAGGAGGGCCTGGACGGTGCGTTCGGCGGCGGCCGCCCCGAAGCCGGGCGGGGTGCGCAGCACGAGCGACTGGTTGTACGTGTCGACGGGACCGCCGAGTTCGGCGAGCCAGCCCATGATGGGGGTGGGCGCCAGCGGGCCCAACCGGCGCGGGGGCACGGCCGGTCCGGCGTCCTCGCCCGCCCGGCCCTGGGCGCGGGCGGTGGCGGCGAGCGCGCTCACGCTCTCCGCGCGGAGCACGTCGCGGGTGCTGACGACCAGGCCGGCCGCGCGGGCCCGGCTGACGACCTGGATCGCCTGGATGCTGTCCCCGCCCAGCCCGGTGAAGCTGTGGCCGGCGTCGACCTCGGCGCGGCCGAGGACCTCGGCGAAGAGGGTGCGCAGGGTCCGTACGGGGTCGGGCCCGGACGGGTGCTCGGTGCGGTGGACGGGCTCAGCCACGGGCTGCGTTCCCGGCGAGGGCGGCCACCAGGGAAGCGGGACGCATGTCGGTCCAGACCCGCTCGACGTGGTCCAGGCAGGCCTGCCGGCCGTCGGGGCCGTGCACCACGGTCCAGCCGGCCGGAACGGGGTTGCCGGCGGGCCACAGGGAGTGCTGGAGCTCGTCGTTGCGGACCACGACGTAGGAGGCGTTGTCGTTCTCGAAGGGGTTGCTCATGGCGGTTCGCCTTTCGGGTCGGGTGCGGCCGTACGGGTCGTACGGCGCGTCGTCGGTACGGGTGTGACGGACGGTCAGGAGCGCGGCGCGGCCTCGATGTCCAGGCGGATCAGGGCGCGCGCCGCGTCGAGGGCGGCGTGCACGCCTTCGGGCTCCCCGTGGCGGGCGATCACGTGCCCGAGCCGGTCGGAGGCGCTACGGGGCCTGCGGACGGGGGCGCCGGGGGCGGCGGTGACCAGCACGGACTCGACTCCCTCGACGGCTGCCGCGGCCTCGGCGCCGTGGGCGGCGGTCAGGGTGCCGTCGGTGTCGGCGAGGAGGAACTGGATCCCGGCGTGGCCGGCCTCCTCCGCCTTGAGGTGCGGGGGCAGGCCGAGGGCGGCGCGGAGCTGCGCGTCGAGGAGGTCGACGCCGGTGGCGAGCCGGATCAGTTCGGGGATCATGCCGCCGGCCGGGCGCGGGTTGATCTCTATGAGGGCGGGCCCGTCGGCGGTCAGTTTGACCTCGGTGTGGGTGGCGCCCAGCCGGATCCCGGCCGCGTCCAGGGCCGCCGTCACCGTGTCGATGACGAGCTGGGCGGTGCCGGCGGGCAGCGGGGCGGGGAAGAGGTGGCGGTGCTCGACGAAGTGCGGGCCGGCGGTCACGGACTTGGCGGTGATGCCGACGCACACGGCCTGCCCGTCCCCGCCGAACATCTCGACGCTGTACTCCGGCGCGTCCAGGTACTCCTCGACGAGGACCGTGCGGGCGGTGGGCATGCCCCGCACGTTGGTGTCGATCGCGAGGATCCGCTCGATCTGGGCCCGGACCTCCGCCTCGTCGGCGCAGAGCAGGACGTTGGTGGAGCCCGAGTCGTCGGCCGGCTTGACCACGCAGGGCAGTCCGGTGCGGGCGACGGCGGCCGCGGCCCCGGCCGGCCCGCGGACCAGGGCGTAGCGGGGCTGGCGGACGCCCGCGGTCCGCAGGCGCTCGCGCAGGGCCGACTTGTCGCGGCAGACGGCCACCGCCTCGGGCGCGTTGCCGGGCAGACCGAGCCATTGGGCGATCCGGGCGGCGGCCGGTACGTAGAAGTCGCTGGTGGTGGTGACCCCGGCGATCTCCTCGCGGCGGAACCGCTCCTGTACGGCGGCGCGCAGGGCGGCGTCGGAGTTGGTGTCGCAGCGCAGCACCTCGGCGCCGGTCTCCGCGAGGCCCCGATAGCGGTCGGGGTCGCCGGTCAGCAGGACGGGTACGGTGCCCAGTTCGCGCGCCCGGTCCAGCGCGAGCATGCCGGTGCCGGTGGTGTTGGACTCCACGAACAGCAGGTGCTGGCCGATCCCGGCGGGCGGGCTGTAGGCGAGGGTGGACCAGGTGCGGGCGGTCCCGTCGGGTCCGAGGGTGGCCGGCGCGGTGGCGGTGGGCACCTCGCGCAGCCGGTTCGCGTCCCAGTGCTCGTCGTTGTAGACGGTGTCGGCGTAGCGGTCGCCACGGTCGGGCAGGATGCCGACGATCCGGGTCCCGGGCTCGGCGCGGTCGGCGAGGCCGGTGAGGACCCGGTAGACGGAGCCCGAGGTGTTGCCGCCGAAGATCTGCTGCTCGCGGGCGAGGTCCCAGGTCGCGGCGAAGGCCTCGTGGTCGTTGAGCCAGTGGACCTCGTCGACGAGGGTGCGGTCCAGGTTCTTCGGCAGCAGGCTGTTGCCCAGCCCGCTCTGCAGCCGCTGCGGCACGTCGGGCTGGCCGAAGAGGGCGCTGCCCACGCAGTCGACGCCGACGACGTGCAGGGCGGGCAGTTGCTCGCGCAGCGCCCGGGCGGTGCCGCACAGGGAGCCGCCGCTGCCGACGGCTCCGACGAGGGTGTCGAACCGCCCCAGGTCCGCGAGGAGTTCACCGGCGAGGGTGCGGTAGGCGCCGGGGTTGTCGGGGTTGGTGTACTGCTGCGGCCAGAAGGCCCCGGGCAGTTCGCCCCGCAGCTCCGCGAGCCGCTCCAGGCGGGCGCTCTGCCAGCCGTGGCTGGTCATGGCCTCGACGACGTGCACCCGGCAGCCCAGGGCGCGGAGTTTGGCGAGGGTGACGGGGTCGATGCGCGGGTCGGTGACGATGTGCACCTCGTGACCCAGGGAGCGGCCGACGAGGGCGACGCCGAGGGCCATGGTCCCCGAGGAGCTCTCGATGACGGGCGCGCCGGGCTTCAGGGTGCCCAGCCGCCGGGCCTCCAGCAGGATGTTGCGGGCGACGCGGTCCTTCATCGCGAAGAGGTTCTGCAGTTCCAGCTTGGCGTAGACCTCCACGCCGCGGGCCTCGCCCAGGCGCAGCCGGACCAGCGGGGTCCCGCCGATCGCGTCCGTCACGGTGTCGAACAGCATGCTCAGATCTCCAGCTCGGTGGGGTGGGCGGGCGCGGCCTGCGGACTCCAGCTGTCGTCGGCGCCGAGGGAGCGGTGTACGGACACCTCTCCGCCGAGGGCGGCGCAACCGGCCCGGATGTGCTCGGTCTTGCTGGCGAGGGCGGGGTCGTTCGCCTCCAGGAGGACGCCGAGCATGGTGCCGCTGTGGGCGAGGACCAGGCCCAGCCCGTCGACCTCGCGGCACAGGGCGTGCAGTTCCGCGAATCCGGCGCGCCGGCGGCGGTGGGCGTTCATCTCGGCGCTGCGGGTGGCGACTGCGCCGACCTCGGCGAGGTCGCCGCGGGCCACGGCGTCGGTGAGCCGGTCCAGCAGGCGTGCGTACTCCTCCCGGTCGGCGGCGTCGATGGCCCGGGCGCCGCGGTTGTGCGCGACGGTGTCGACCTGGCCGCCCTCGTCGTGGGCGACGACGGTGAGCGGGGGCAGCACTCCGAGGCGGCGGCCGAGGCGCACCTCCCGGTGGTGGAAGGCGACGATCTCGTCGTACATCACCCCGTCGGCCGGTTCGATGTCGCGCAGGAAGTCCTCCGTCTCGGCCGGGGTGAAGGCACGCCCGTGGGCGGCCCCGACGGCCCGTACGGTGGCCACCAGGTCGGCGGAGGAACTGGCGAGGCCCTTGCCCTCGGGCAGGTCCCCGGCGACCTCCAGGAGGCCGCCGTCCGCCGTGCCGAGGGCGGCCAGGACCGCCTCGGCGACCCGACGGGACTTGGCCTTGTGGGCCGGGCTGACCTGGACGTCGCGGCGGCCGGGCCGGGGGTGGAACACGGCGGTGGCCCAGCGGGCGAGGGGGAAGGTGACCAGGAAGTCTCCCTGCGGGTCGGGCAGGGCGCCCTGGAGCAGTTCGCCGAAGGTGCCGAAGGCGCTGCCGGAGCCGGATCCGACGGGGGCGGCTTCGACCTGGGCGGCTGCGAGGGGAGCGGCGGGCGCCCCTGCGACGGTGTCAGTGGGCGTGCTGTACGCGGGTGCGGATGCCATCGCCGTCCTCCCCCTGGATCTCGTCGTCGGTCGTGCCGGACAGGAAGCGGTCGCCCTCCTCGGCGCCCGCGCGGACCGCGGCGGCGCGCGACTCCCAGTCGGCGCCGAGCCGTTCGTACGTCTCCTGCTGGGTGCGCAGGACCGCGCGGACGGCGTCGGGGCGGGCCGAACCGGCGGACACCATGCGCTCCAGGCCCCGGTCGACGTCGAAGGCGTCGGCGAGGAGCCGGGCGGGGTCGGTGAGGGTGATGCCGTGTCCGGCGGCCGCCTCGGCGAGCAGGGCGGGTTCGCCCGGGGCGGGGGCGGCGCCCGCCGTCGCGGCGAGCACGACGTACTTCCCGGCGACGACCTGGGCGGTGCGCCAGGGCACCCCTTCGGTGAGGCAGAGGGCGTTGGCGAGGCTGAAGCCGCCGAGGAACTCGCGCTCGCACACCTGGCGCATGCGGTCGGCGCGGAAGGTCAGCCTGCGCAGTACCTCGGTGAGGAGGCGGACGGTGCCGTGGGCCGAGTCGAAGGCGTTCAACAGGTGGGTGCCGGCCTCCTTGGACACCTCGACGAGGTTGCAGAAGGGGGTGTTGCGCTGGCCCAGGAGCACGTCGAAGTGGAAGGCGGTCAGATGGGCGGTGCGCCCGCGGATGCGTTCCAGGACCGGATAGTTCTTCTTCTGCGGCATGGCGGAGGAGATGCCGGACAGTTCGTCGGGCAGTTCGATGAAGCCGTACTCGCTGCCGCCCCAGGTGAGCAGGTCGGTGGTGAAGCGGCTCAGCGCGGTGCCCAGCAGACTGAGCTCCGCGGTCAGTTCGGCGCTCCAGCGGCGCGAGGCCACGGCGGTCAGGGCATGGGGCTGCGGCCGGGAGAAGCCGAGCAGCCGTGCCATCCGGTCGCGGTCCCAGGGCAGTTCCTGTCCCGCCATGGCGCCGGCGCCCAGCGGGCAGGCGTCGATGCCGTCGTACGCGGTCAGCAGTCGGGCGTGGGTGTGCAGCAGGTGCTCGGAGAGCGCGGCGAGGTGGAAGCCGGGGGTGATGATCTGGGCGGCCTGGAAGTGGGTGTACCCCGGCATGGGCAGGTCGCAGGTCTCCAGGGCCGCCCGGTGCACGACCTTGCCGAGTTCGAGGAGCGCGTCCGCGAAGCGGGCGAGCTGGTCGCGGCCGTACATCACCTGGGCGCAGGCCTGGAGGTCGTTGCGGCTGCGGTCGGCGTGCCAGCGCACGACCGGGGCGGGCAGGCCCGCCTCGACGTGCCGTTCGAGGGCGAAGGCGATGTCCGACATGTTGGCGCCGGGCTGCGCGCTGAGGGTGTCGGGCCCGACGGAGTCCAGCAGGGCGGCGATCCGGTGGGCCTCCTCGGCGGTGATCAGGTCCATGCGGACGTACTCGGCGGCCAGGGTCTTCTCGATGGCGACGTAGTGGCGCAGCAGGTGGCGCGACTCGAACCCGAACTGCGGGGCGAGCACTTCGTCGTGGAGGAGTTCGGCGGGACCGCCGCGGATCCGACCGCTCAGCTCGGGGGCGGCGGGCCCCGGGGTGTCACTCGTCACGTGGTGTGTTCCGTTTCCTGTTCTGGTGCGGGGCGCGGGGGCGTGCCGGGGCACGCCTCGTCGGCGCACGGCGCGCGAAGGGCTGGGGCGGGGTGGAGGGAGGCGGTGCTGGGGGGTCCGGGGCGCCCGTTCAGCGGTGGTCGGCCTCGGCGAGGGCGGTGCGCAGGAGCGCGGCGGCCCCGGTGCTGTGCGGCGGCCGCATCAGCCCGTAGTGGTCGGTGGCGGCGTCGTGGCGGGTGAAGCCGGCCTCGGCCCGGCCGGCCCATCGATCGGCGGCGTGCTCCAGGGCTCCGGTCGTGCTCTGGACGAACAGGACCGGGCAGGGGGCGGCCGGCGGCTCGTACGTGGCGGCGGCGCGGATCCCGGTGCGGAACACCGCGTAGTGCCGGGCGAGGTCCCGCGGGTCCAGGCCGGGGGCGAAGCCCTCGCGTTCCACCTGCTCGGCGAGGACGGTGAGCCGGGCGGGGGTGTCGGTGACGCTCCGCAGGGCGCTCCGTAGCGCGGACCGGCTCTCGTCGGTGGGGTCGAAGCCGGCGGAGCGGGCCAGGTCCTCGTGGAACCACTCCAGCAGCTCGTTCTCGTCGTCGGGGACGTGGCCGGGCTCCGGGTAGCCGGTGTCCAACAGCGCCAGGGTCGCCACCTCCGCTCCGGCGGCGTGCAGTTGGACGGCCATCTCGTGGGCGAGGAGCCCGCCGAAGGACCAGCCGGCCAGGTGGTAGGGGCCGGCGGGACGGACCCGACGCAGGGCCTCCACGTGGGCGGCGGCCAGCTCCTCGACCGTGGCGTCGGACGTGGCGTCGGACGTCGGGTCGGGGTCGGTCGGGCCGGGTGCGGTCAGGCCGGGTGCGGTCAGGCCGGGTGCGGTCAGCCCGAACACCGGCCGGTCGGGGCCCAGTTCGGCGGCCAGGGCGCGGTAGCAGAAGACGTTCCCGCCGATCGGGTGGACGAGGAGGAGCGGGTCGAGCGTGCCCTCGGTCCGCAGGCGCACCACCGGGTCCGGGACCGCCTCGACGTGGCGGCCGCGCAGCAACGCGGCCTGTCGGGCGACGGTCGGGTGCTCCAGGACGGCCGAGACGCCGAGGCGTTCGCCGAAGGCCTGGTTGATCCGGCCGATCAGGCGCAGGGCGTCGATGGAGTGCCCGCCGGACTCGAAGAAGTCGTCGTGGACGCCGACCGGGCCGGCGGCCAGGAGTCCCTCCCAGATCCCGGCGAGGCGGGCTTCGAGTTCGTCGCGGGGCGGGGTCGGCTCGACACCGCCGCGCAGGTCTGCGGGGTCCGGGTCGGGCAGGGCGGCGCGGTCCAGTTTGCCGTTGGCGGTCAGCGGGAGGGCCGTCAGGCACACCCAGGCGGAGGGGACCATGTACTCGGGGAGCCGCTCGCGGGCGTGCCGGGCCAGTTCGCCCGGCTCGGGGGCGGAGGCGGAGGCGGCGTCCGGGCCGGCCGCGTCGGGGACGAAGTAGCCGACGAGGCGTTCGCCGCGGGGCAGGACCGCGCAGTCGCGCACGCCGGGGTGTTCGGCGAGGACGGCCTCGATCTCCCCCGGCTCGACGCGGAAGCCGCGGATCTTGAGCTGGTGGTCGGTGCGGCCCGCGTACTCCAGGGCTCCGTCGGGGCGGTGCCGGGCCAGGTCGCCGGTCCGGTAGAGGCGGCGGGTGGCGCCGTCGGGGCCGGTGTGCTCGATGAACCGCTCGGCCGTCAGCTCGGGTCGTCCGTGGTAGCCGTCGGCGAGGCCGATGCCTTCGAGGAAGAGCTCCCCGGTGACGCCGAGGGGGACCTCGGCCAGGCGCCGGTCCAGGACGTGGGTGCGCATGTTGGCGATGGGCCGGCCGATGGGCACGGTGTCGCCGCCGTCCGGCCGGCACTGCCAGTACGTGACGTCGACGGCCGCCTCGGTGGGCCCGTAGAGGTTGTGCAGTTCGACGCCGGGCAACCGCTCGAAGAACCTGCGCTGGACCTCGTACGGCAGGGCCTCGCCGCTGCAGACCACCCGGGTGAGGCCGGCGGCGCCGGCCACGGCCGCGGGATCGTCGAGGAACACGCTGAGCATCGACGGGACGAAGTGCACCGTGGTGACGCCCTCGTCGTGGATCAGGCCGGCGAGGTAGCCGGGGTCGCGCTGGCCGCCGGGGCGGGCGAGGACCAGGGTGGCGCCGGTCAGCAGGGGCCAGAACAGCTCCCACACGGAGACGTCGAAGGTGTACGGCGTCTTGTGCAGCACCCGCTCCCCCGGGGTCAGCCCGTACTCGTCCTGCATCCACAGCAGCCGGTTGGCGATGGCGCGGTGGGAGACGACGACTCCCTTGGGCTTGCCGGTGGATCCCGAGGTGAAGATCATGTACGCCGGGTCGGACGGCTCGGGCGCCCGGGCAGGACCCGCAGGGCCCGTCGCGGCCTCGTCCGGCCGGAGGACGGTGACCCCGGAGCCCTCCAGCCGCTCCGCCCACGCGCCCTCGGTGACCACCAGGCCGATACCGGACTCGGCGAGCAGGGACCGTACGCGCGGCGCCGGGTGCTCCGGGTCCAGCGGGACGTAGGCGGCGCCGGACTTGAGGACGGCGAGGAGGACGACGGGCAGGGCCAGGGAGCGTTCCAGCAGCAGGCCGACGAAGGTGCCGGGGCCCGCGCCCCGTTCCCGCAGCGCCGCGCACAGCCGCTCGGCCTCGGTGTCGAGGGCCCGGTAGGTCAGCTCCGCACCCTCGAAGCGGACGGCCGGGGCGTCGGGCGTCAGGTCCCGCTGCTCGTCGATCAGCCGGGTCAGGACGTGCGGCCGCGGATGATCGACGGCGGTGCGGTTCCACTCGGCGTAGCGGCGGTGTTCGGCCTCCGGCAGCAGGTCGGCGGCCGTGCAGTCACGGTCCGGGTACTCGGCGAGGTCGCGCAGGGCGGCCGTGTAGGACGCGTGCGCGCTCGCCATCTGCTCCTCGGAGAACTGGGCCGCGTCGAAGCGCAGTCCGAGTTCCAGCAGGGAGCCGTCGGGGCTGCGGGAGAACTCCGCGCCGAAGGCGAAGTCGGTGCCGGCCTCTCCGGTCTCCTCCAGCACGGTGAACGCGCCGTCGGCCGGGCCGTCCTGCTCCACGTGGAAGTGGGTGTAGTTGAAGAAGGTCTCGAAGAGCGGGCCGCCCCCGGAGAGGCGCTGGATCTCGGCGAGCGGGAAGCGGCGGTGCGCGTGCAGTTCCGCCTCGACGGCGGCGATCCGCGCGACGAGGCCGCGCCAGCTGAGCCCGGTGACGCCGACGCTCAGCGGCAGGGTGTTCAGGAAGACGCCGACGACCTTGTCACCGTCGATCTCCTCGGCGCGGCCGTTGTGGACCACCCCGGTGGTGACCGCGTCGCCGCCGCCCAGCAGGGCCATGGCCCTCAGGTGGGCGGCGAGCAGGACGGTGCGCAGCGGTACGCCGCATGCGGCGGCCAGGGCGGTGAGCCGGGCGTGCAGCCCATCGGGCAGGGGCGCGAGGTACCAGGACATGCGGGCGGGTCCGCCGGTCGCCGCCGGGCGGGGCAGCCGCGTCGCGGGGGCGTCGGCGGCCTTGCCGGTCCAGAAGGCGCGCTGCCCGGGGTCGGCCAGCGCGGCCCGTTCGAGGGCGACGAAGGAGGCGAACCGGGAGCGGGGGCCCGCCTGCGGGGAGGGACCGTCCGCGGGGGTACGGGCGGCGAGCGCCTCGGTGTAGCAGGTGGCCAGTTCGGTGAGGAGGGAACGTTCGCTCCAGCCGTCGAGGACGGCGTGGTGCTCGGCGACGAACAGCTGGAGCCGGGTGTCGGAGAGCCGCTGGACGTGGAAGCGGATCAGCGGGGGCCGGTCCCAGGTGAACGGCCTCGCGCGCTCTGCGGCGTAGCGGGCGGCGACGGCGGTGCGCCGCGCCTCGGCGTCGAGTCCGTACAGGTCCTCGAAGGTGATCTCCGGGCGGGCGCCCTGGTGGACGAGCTGGAGGGGCTCGGTGAAACCGTGCGGGTCGAAGGAGGTGCGCAGCATCTCGTGCCGGGCCGCGAGGACGGCGACGGTGGTCCGCCAGGCGTCCTCGGAGAAGGGCGCCTCGATCAGGTAGGAGGCCACGTTGTGGTAGACGCGTCCACCGGCCGACGGCAGGTCGCTGTGGTAGAGCATGCCGGCCTGGAGCCGGGTCATCGGGTAGGCGTCCTCCAGTCCCTCGGGCAGGGCGGCGCGATCCTCGGGAGCCAGCAGTGCGAACGGCTCGTACGGGGCTTCGGCGTCGGCCCCGGCCTCCCGCCGGGTCACAACGGGGGCCAGTGCGCGGGCCGTCTGACGGCTCATGAGGTCTCCGACGGTGAGGTCGAGGCCTCGTTCGCGGATCCGGGCGAGCACCTGGAGGGAGCGGATGGAGTCCCCGCCGAGGGCGAACCAGTTGTCCAGGGCGCCGACCCGTTCGTGCCCGAGGACCTGGGCGAAGACCTCGGTGAGCGCGGTCTCGACCGGCCCGTGGGGTGCCTCGTAGGCGGCGGTGGGGGTGCGGGCGGCCGAGCCGGGGGCGGGCAGTCGGCGCCTGTCGGTCTTGCCGTTGGCGGTCAGCGGGAAGGCGGGCAGGGTGACGAACGCGCCGGGGATCATGTAGCCGGGCAGCCGCCGCGCGAGGTGCTCACGCATGTCCTCGACGGTGGGGCCCGCCCCGTCCTCGGCCCCGGTCACGGCCAGGTAGCCGACCAGGACGTCGTTCCCCGCGGGATCCGGTGCGACGAGTGCGACGGCGGCGTCGACGAGGGGGTGGGCGGCCAGGGCGGCCTCGACCTCGCCGAGTTCTATCCGGAAGCCGCGCAGCTTGACCTGGTGGTCGATGCGGCCGAGGTACTCCAGGTCCCCGTCGGGCAGCGCGCGCGCCAGGTCGCCGGTGCGGTACAGCCGCGCGCCGCCGAAGGGCCCGGCGGGTGCGTCGGCGACACCGTCGGCGAGGCCGGTGGGGAAGCGCTCGGCGGTGAGTTCGGGCCGGCGCAGGTAGCCGCGGGCCAGGCCCGCCCCGGCGACGTACAGCTCCCCGACGGCGCCGCGCGGGACGGTCCGGCCGCGCGCGTCGAGCAGGTGCAGGCGTAGGTCGGGGATGGGCACGCCGATGACGCTGCCGCGGCCCTCCTCGGCGTCGCGGGCGGTCAACGGCCGGTAGGTGACGTGCACGGTCGTCTCGGTGATGCCGTACATGTTGACCAGGCGGGGTGCGGTGTCGCCGTGCCGGGCGAACCACCCGGCGAGGGCGGCGACGTCGAGGGCCTCCCCGCCGAAGACGACGTGGCGCAGGGCGAGCCCGGAGTGGGCCGGGCCGGCCGTGCGGTGGTGTTCCTCGTCGGCCCGGGCCAGCTGGTAGAAGGCGGAGGGGGTCTGGTTGAGGACGGTGACCCGTTCGGCGCGCAGCAGCCGGTGGAACTCCTCGGGCGAGCGGCTGGTCCCGTACGGGACCACGACGAGGCGGCCGCCGTGGGCGAGGGCGCCCCACAGCTCCCAGACGGAGAAGTCGAAGGCGATGGAGTGGAAGAGGGTCCACACGTCCTCGGGGCCGAACCCGAACCAGTGGTCGGTGGCGGAGAACAGCCGGGTGACGTTGGCGTGGGGCACCAGGGTGCCCTTGGGGAGGCCGGTGGAGCCGGAGGTGTAGATGACGTAGGCCAGGTGGTCCGGGGTCACGCCGGTGTCGGGGGCGGTGTCCGGTTCGGCGGCCAGGAGCGCGGCGTCGGCGAGCAGGTCGACGGAGTGCAGGCCGGGGGCGTCCCACAGGGCCCGGGTGTCGGTGGTGCCGACGACGTGCTGCAGGCGGGCGTCCTGGACGATGTGGCGCAGCCGCTCGGGCGGGTTGTCGGGGTCGAGCGGCAGGTAGGCGCCGCCGGCCTTGAGGATGCCGAGCAGAGCGACGACGAGGTCGGCGGAGCGGGGCAGGCACAGTCCGACGAGGGTGTCGGGTGCCACGCCGAGGGCGCGCAGCCGGTGCGCGAGCCGGTTGGCGCGGGTGTCGAGCTCGCGGTAGGTGAGGGACGTGCCTTCGTGGACGAGGGCGACCGCGTCGGGGGTGCGGGCGGCGTGTCCGGCGAAGAGCTCGTGGACGCACGCCGGCTCGCCCGGGGTGTGCGGGAGGTCGGCGCGGGCCGGGAGCGGCGAGCCGATGCCGGTCCGCTCGTCGGCCGACAGCATCGGAAGTCCGCTGAGCGGCAGTTCGGGGTTCTCGGTGGCGGCGTCCAGGAGGCGGGCGAAGTGCCGGCCGAGCTGCTGGGCGGTGGCGGCCTCGAACAGGTCGGCCCGGTACTCCAGCCGGCAGCTCAGCGCGCCGCCGATGCGTACGACGTCGAAGGTGAGGTCGAACTTGGCGGTCCCGGCGGGTCCTTCGAGCAGCCTGGCCTTCGGGCCGGGCAGGCCGTCGGTCATGGCGTCCTCGTCGTGCAGGCCGAACATGACCCGGAAGGGGGACGCCTCCTCGCCGGTGCGCCCGGGGGCGATCCGGTCGACGACGCGTTCGAAGGGCAGGTCCTGGTGGTCCTGGGCGTCGAGCACGGTGTCCCGTACGCGCTCCAGGTGGACCCGGAAGGCGGGGTCGTCGGACAGGTCAGCGCGGATCACCAGCGTGTTGACGAACAGGCCGACGGTGTCCTGGAACTCCTTGCGGTTGCGGCCCGCCACCGGCGTCCCGACCAGGACGTCGTCGGTGCCGGTGTAGCGGCCCAGCACGATCTGGAAGGCCGCCAGCATCAGCGTGTAGGGGGTGCTGTGGGTGTCACGGCACAGGCGCTCCATCCGGGCGAGCACCGGGGCCGGCACCTCGAAGGAGTGCAGCGCCGCCGCGCCGCGGGCCGCGCCGGCTGCGGGGCGGCCGTCGCGGGGCAGGGGCGCGTCGGGCAGTTCGCCGCCCAGTTGCTTCTCCCAGTAGGCGAGCTGGCGCCGGGCGGCGGCTCCGCGCAGCCATTCCTCCTGCCAGTCGGAGAAGTCGGCGTACTGGTAGTCCGGGGCCCGCAGGACCTCCGCGGCCCCCTCGGACACGGCCGGCCGCGGACGGTCGGCGCCGTCGGGGGCGTGGGCGGCGTGGGGGGTGCCGGGCCCGTCGCCGTGCCGGGCGTACGCGGTGAGGAGCTCGCGGGCGAGGATCCCGACGGACCAGCCGTCGGCGACGATGTGGTGCATGGCGAGCGCGAGGACCGCGCCCTCGGGGGTGTGCAGCAGGGCCGCCCGGAAGAGCGGTCCGGACTCCAGGTCGAAAGGCCGGTGGTGTTCGGCGGCCATCCACTCCTCGACCTCCCGGGGTCCGCGCGCCGCGGCGGAGGACCAGACGAGCGCGGCCTCGGTGTCGATGTGCTGCCACAGCTCGCCGTCCCGCAGGACGAACCGGGTGCGCAGCGCCTCGTGCCGGTCGACCAGACCCTGGGCGCAGGTGCGGAGCGCGGCCTCGTCCACCGGTCCTTCGAGGCCGTAGAAGACGGGCATGTGGTAGGTCGGCCTGCCCTCCTCCAGCTGCTGGAGGAAGTACATCCGCTGCTGCGCTCCGGACGCGCGGAACGCGCTGAACGACGGCTCCGCAGGGCGTTCGATCGGATCGTGACTGGCCAAGACAACTCCCTCGGCGCCGCACCGGTGACCGGCCCGCGACGCATGCTCCGCTTGCTTGCCCGTCCAGCCTAGGAACGGCATCGATTCGGGTGAAGTCGCCTGTTTCCGGTCCCCTGTTCACGTGACAAGAGCTGTGGACGACCTGCGTAAGTACCGGCGGAAGGTCGTGTTCCGACGCCGTTCCGGGACCCTGGGGCGGGACACTTCTGGCGCGGACCGAACCGAGATCGCCACAGGAGGCGCCATGCCCTTCATCACCGTCGGCCAGGAGAACAGCACCGACATCGACCTCTACTACGAGGACCACGGCAGCGGGCAGCCCGTCGTCCTCATCCACGGCTATCCGCTGGACGGGCACTCCTGGGAGAAGCAGCTTCCCGCCCTGCTCGACGCCGGCCACCGCGTCATCACCTACGACCGGCGCGGCTTCGGGCAGTCCTCCCAGCCCACCACCGGCTACGACTACGACACCTTCACCGACGACCTGCACGCGCTGATGGAGACCCTCGACCTCACCGACACGATCCTCGTCGGCTTCTCCATGGGCACCGGCGAGGTCGGCCACTACCTCGGCACCCGCGGTTCCGGACGCGTGGCCAAGGCCGCCTTCCTCGCCGGCCTGGAGCCCTACCTGCTCAAGACCGACGACAACCCCACCGGCGTCGACGGCAGCGTCTTCGAGGGCATCCTCGCCGCCGTCACGAAGGACCGCTACGCCTACTTCACCGACTTCTACCAGGCCTTCTACAACCTCGACGAGAATCTCGGCACCCGCATCAGCGATGAGGTCGTGCGCGCGAGCTGGGCCACCGCCGCCGGCGCGTCCGCGTACGCCTCCCGCGCCGCCGTCCTCACCTGGACCACCGACTTCCGGGCCGACATCCCCAAGATCGACGTACCCACCCTGATCCTCCACGGCACCGCGGACCGGATCCTCCCGATCGGGGCCACCGCGGAGCCCTTCCACAAGGCCCTTCCGCACGCCGACTACGTGGCCGTCGAGGGCGCCCCGCACGGTCTCCTGTGGACCCACGCCGAAGAGGTCAACAACGCCCTCCTCGCCTTCATCGGGAAGTAGCGCCCGGCGCGACCGTTCCTCTCGCCCCGGACTCCGCGACCGGTACCGCCGCGGAGTCCCGGGCGAGGACCGACACCGAGCCTGATGCAAGAAATTTGCTTTAAGCTGGCCGCATGAGCCGAAAAGCGATGGTCCGCCCGGGAGGCCGCAGCGCGCGGGTCCAGGAGGCGGTCCACACCGCCGTGCGCGAACTCCAGGCCGAGCTGGGCCGGCCGGAGCTGACGATCCCGCTGGTCGCGGCGCGGGCCGGCGTCACCCCGTCGACGATCTACCGCCGCTGGGGCGA
This sequence comes from Streptomyces sp. BF23-19, assembly GCF_041106355.1. Classification (NCBI taxonomy): domain Bacteria; kingdom Bacillati; phylum Actinomycetota; class Actinomycetes; order Kitasatosporales; family Streptomycetaceae; genus Streptomyces; species Streptomyces sp. BF23-19. The sequence goes on from NZ_JBGBPT010000009.1 coordinate 125,010, forward strand.
CCTGCAGGAACTGCTCTCGGACGTGGCCGTCGAGCACCTACGCCCGGAAGCTCCACCGGCGGACCACGGGACCCTGACGGCGGACCTGCGGGGCTGGGCCGAGCAGTTCTTGGAGGAGATGGCCTCCCCCGCGGGACGCGCGTACATCCGTGACGCGCTGCTGGGCGACCCCGCCGGCGACAACGCGGGTCAGTGTTCGGCGTACGCGGCGGAGCAGGTCGCCGTCGTGCTCGCGCGTGCCGCGGCGCGCGGTGAGGACGCCCCCGACGTCGAGACGGTGCTCGACCGGGTCGTGGCGCCGATGATGTACCGCATCCTGTTCCGCCCCGACGGCCTCACCGACGCGTACGCGCGACGCCTGGTACGCGAGGCCGTGGAGGGCTTCGGCGCGTCCGGCTGACCGACCTGCGAGACGAGGGGGGCCGACCCGCAAGACGGGGGGCCGACCCCGCGAGACGGGGCTACCCGCGACGCGGGGCGGCGCCGGTCAGCGGCCGGCGGGTGCGGCGACCACCGGTTCGAGCCGGTAGCCGTCCCCTTCGGTCACGACGCGGCCGGCGGTCGGCGCGGGGAAGTGCGTACCGAGGAGCAGGGCGCCGGTGTCGGCGAGCCGGGCGAGCAGCGCGCGCCGCGTGGCCTCGGCCCGCACGGGGTCGATGTCCACGCAGCTGCCGATCTCCGGATGCGCCAGCTGTACGGGGTGGTGGACGGCGTCCCCGGTGACGAGGGCGGTCGCGCCCGCGCTGCTCACCTGTACGGCGACCTGCCCCGGGGTGTGCCCCGGCGCGGGCAGCAGGCGCAGCCCGTCGGCCACGTCGACGCCTTCGGCCGGTACGTCGACCAGGTCGAGCAGACCCGCCTCCTCGACCGGCACGACGGAGTCGCGGAACATGCCGCGCCGCGCCTCGTCCATGTCGTAGGCGACCCAGAACGCGTACTCCACCCTCGACGTCAGGTAGCGGGCGTTCGGGAAGGTCGGCACCCACGCGCCGCCGACCTGCCGGGTGTTCCATCCGACGTGGTCGGTGTGCAGATGGGTGAGGATCACCAGGTCGACGTTCTCGGGGGTGAATCCGATGTCGGCGAGGCGGGCGAGGTAGTCGGTACGCAGGTCGTGCCACGCCGGATTGGCCCTCGTCTTGCCGTTGCCGATGCCGGTGTCCACGAGGACCCGCAGACCGTCCACGACCAGCGCGAAGCTGTGGCTGTCGAGGTGCAGGGCACCGTCCGGGCCGGCGAAGTCGGGGCGCAGCCAGTCGTGTTCGGCGACCACGTCCGGGGTGGCGGCCGGCAGCAGCCATGGCCCGGTCGCGGGCGGCAGGGGCACCTCGTCGACCCGGTGGACCGTGATCTCCCCGACGGACCAGTGGGCGGCGGCCCGGGACGGGGCCGGCTCGGTGAACTGTGCGGTGCACATGCGCGTGTTCCTTCGTCTGCAGTGGAGCGGACCAACAGTAAAAGCGATTCATTCGCTTTAAGCGACCGTAGGCCCTACCGTGGACTAACGCAAGCCGTTAGCTTTAAGGCGTCGGTGATCGTTCCGTCGTCCCCTCGGAAGGAAGGCAGCACATGTCCGCCCCGGACCTCGATCCACACCTCACTCCGCCTCGAGCCGCGTGGCCCGGGCTTCCACCGGCACAGGACCGCCAGGCGGACGTGGCGGCCGCCGCCGACCACATCCTCGCCGTCGTATCGCTCCTGCGGGAAATGGACTTCGGCGAGACACCGCCCTCCGCGGTGTACCGCGCGGGAGGGGAGCGGCACGATGCGGCCGTATGAGCTGACCGTGGCCGAAGCGGCCGAGGCCGTACGCACCCGGCGGCTCTCGCCGGTGGAACTGGTGGACTCCTCACTGGAGCGCATCGCGCGGGTCGAACCGCACCTGAACGCCTTCACCACCGTCACGACCGACCGTGCGCGGGAGGCGGCCCGCCGGGCGGAGACCGAGATCGCCCGCGGCACGCACCGAGGGCCGCTGCACGCAATGCCCGCCGGCCTGAAGGACCTCATCGACGTGGCCGGACTGGCGACCACGGCGAGCTCCCGGGTGCGGGCCGGCCACCGGGCGGAGACCGACAGCACCGTCGCGGCGCGGCTCACCTCGGCCGGAGCGGTGTTGGTGGGCAAGACCCACACGCACGAGTTCGCCTACGGGCTGACCACCCCTCAGACGGCCAACGCCTGGCACCCGGACCGGGTGGCCGGCGGCTCCAGCGGCGGGTCCGCCGTCGCCGTCGCCGCCGGGGCGGCCACCTTCGCCCTCGGGACCGACACCGGCGGATCGATCCGGGTGCCCGCCGCCCTGAACGGGGTCGTCGGACTGAAGCCGACGTACGGGCTGGTGCCGCGCCACGGCGTGACCTCGCTGTCCTGGTCGCTCGACCACGTGGGCCCCCTCACCCGCACCGTGGAGGACGCGGGGCTGGTCCTGGCGGCGCTCGCCGGACACGACCCGCGCGACCCGGCGTCCGTCGCGGTCCCGGCCGCGGAGCACCGGCCGGGACCGGGCACGGATCCGACGGATCCGACGGATCTGATGGGGCTGCGGGTCGGCGTGCCGGGCAACTACTACTTCGACCGGGTGGATCCGGAGGTGGAAGCGGCCGTCCGACGGGCCATCGGGCGGCTGGAGGAGCTCGGCGCCCGGCTGGTCGACGTCGAGATCCCGATGACGCGCTACATCCGGGCGACCCACTGGGGCCTGATGGTGCCCGAGGCCTCCGCCTACCACGAACGGACGCTGCGGACGGTGCCGGACCTGTACGGGGCCGACGTACGGGTCCTCCTGGAGGCGGGCGAGCTCATGACCGCGGGCGATCACCTGCGGGCCCAGCGCGCCCGCACCCTCATGGGCCGGGCCTGGCGAGAGATGATGGAAGCGGTCGACCTGATCGCCGCTCCGACCGTGCCGCTCACCGCCGTGGAGTCCGGTCGGACCGCCGTGACCTGGGGTGACGGCAGTGTGGAAAGCGTCGCCGACGCGTACGTACGACTCTCGGCCCCGGCCAACCTCACGGGCGTTCCCGCGCTGACCGTGCCCGTCGGCCTGGACTCGGCGGGCCTGCCGATCGGCATGCAGCTGATGGGAAGGCCCTTCGGCGAGGCCACGGTGCTGCGCGCGGGCCACGCCTACGAACGGACCGGCACCGCGCGGGGGATGGCCCCGGAACGGGCGTCGTGGCGGGCGCCGTAACGAACCTCGCAGCGGGATCTCCGGGATCGCCGGGATCGCCGGGATCCCCGACAGCCGGTGAACCGGCCCGGAACAGGCGGAGTTGAGCCAGTCGCGGGCGGCCGCGGCCGATGCGTCTGGTGGGGGTGGTGGGCGCTATGTAATGTCACATCGCATGATGCTTTTACGGCGTGCGGCGTCGGCCGCTGCCCTTCTCGCCACTGTCGTTCCCCTGGCGGTCGCCTCGCCCGCGCACGCGGCCGACGGTCCGTCCGCCTGCCGCACCTCGGCCTCCGTACCGCTGGACGCCGAACAGGCGCGGCTCTCGGACGCCCGCACCACGGCCCTCGTCGAGCGCGGCGGGCTCGCGGACTTCGTCCGCCGGTTCCCCGCCGCGCTGTGCTCGACCCGCGGCCCCGCCGAGGCCGACCGGCTGGTCGACGCCTGGGGCGAGGCCCTGTGGCAGGCCTCCGTACGGCGGGCCCAGGCCCAGCGGCCCGGCGGCGACCTCGCTCCCGGGGACGACCGGCCGCTGTACTGGGCGCGGCTCGGCATGACCGCCGCACTCGCCCGCTGGCAGCCGGAGTTCACCGCCGACCGGGCCGCGCTCCGCGCCCGCTTCGAGGACGCCTCCAGGGGCCTGACGAACAACGCCTTCCGGACCGCGCCGGGCGTACGACGCGTCTTCATCAGCGGGTTCGACCCCTTCGGGCTCGACGCCGAGATACGCCGCGCCAACCCGTCGGGATCGGCCGCCCTCCAGCTCAACGGACGGCGCGTGACCCTCGCCGACGGCAGCCCGGCCGAGATCCGCGCCGTCGTCCTCCCCGTGCGGTACGCCGACTTCGACGCCGGCATGGTGGAGCGCGCGTTCGCCCCGCGCATGGCCGGCGGCCCCGCCTCCGCCGACATCATCACCACCGTCAGCCAGGGCTACCCCGGCATCTTCACGCTGGAGGACTGGGCGGGGCGGGCACGGTCCGCCGACCCCTACCCCGACAACGCGCGCGCCCTCTCGGGCGGCACCCGCGAGCACCCGGTGACCGCCCCCGGCCTCGGTCCGGGTCCGGAGTTCATCCGCACCACTCTCCCCGCCGACGCGGTCACCGCCGCCGTGCAGAACCCGTACCCGGTCCTCCTCAACAGCGACGTCACCGAGATCCCGGCGGGCGGCACGGCCCCGGTCGACCGGACCGACGGCCCGACCCCGGGCTCACGGGCCGTGGCGGGCGGCGGGGGCGGCTACCTCTCCAACGAGGTGGCCTACCGCTCCAACCGGCTGCGCGCCGAACTCGCCCCGCGGCTGCCCGGGGGCCATCTCCACACCCCGGTGCTCACCGGCCTGCCGGCCGACCCCCGGCAACTGACCGGCGCCGAGTTCGAACACAACGAGAGCGCGATCGCCGCGGAGGTCCGCGCGGTCCTCGAACACGCCGCCGTGCGGCGGTAGCGGCAGCCCCGCCTGCGGTGCGTCCTGCTGCCATGGGGCAGGATGGCAGCCCGTTCCGGATGCGTACACACGCCCGAACGCGGCTTCAGGCACGACGAACTGACAGGTGACAAGGTGACGACACACCCACACCCCATACGACGGCCGGCAGCGCCCGTCGCCACTCCCCCGGGCCGGCGCGGCGCACCGGAGGGGGTCCGTTGACCCGGGATCTCGTCCTGCACGACTGGCTGGTCGCCGGGATCGCTCTGGCGGCGGGAGCCGCGGCCGGACTGCTGCTGCGCGCCCTCCTGCGGTGGCTGGGCCGGCACGCGGCGCGGACCCGGTGGCAGGGGGACGACATCATCGTCGACGCGCTGCGCACCATCGCGCCGGGGGCCGCCCTGATCGCCGGGGCGGCCGTGGCCGGCACCACCCTGCCGCTCACCGCGCGCGTCTCGGGGTTCGTGAACCAGTCGCTGACCGCGCTGCTCATCCTCATCGCCACGCTGAGCGCGGCGCGGGTCGTCGCGGGCCTCGTCCAGTCCGTGGCGGGGGCGCGCACCGGGGTGGCCGGGTCGGCGACCATCTTCGTCAACATCACGCGGATCGTGGTCCTCGTGATGGGCGTCCTCGTCGCCCTGGAGACCCTGGGCGTGTCCATCGCGCCGCTGGTCACCGCCCTCGGTGTGGGTGGTCTGGCGGTGGCCCTGGCCCTCCAGGACACCCTCGCCAACCTCTTCGCCGGCGTGCACATCCTCGCCTCGAAGACCGTGCAGCCGGGTGACTACATCCGCCTCACGAGCGGCGAGGAGGGCTACGTCGTCGACATCAACTGGCGCAACACCGTGGTCCGCAACCTGTCGAACAACCTGGTCATCATCCCCAACGGGCGTCTCGCACGGACCAACATGACCAACTTCACCCAGCCGGAGGCGCAGTTCTCGATCCTGGTCCAGGTGGGTGTGGGTTACGAGAGCGACCTCGAGCACGTCGAGCGGGTGACCCTCGACGTGGTCGGCAAGGTGATGGCGCACGTGGACGGCGCCGACCCCGCGCACGAGGGGGCCGTCCGCTTCCACACGTTCGCGGACTCCCGGATCAACTTCACGGTGATCCTGGGCGTCGGCGAGTTCAGCGACCAGTACCGGATCAAGCACGAGTTCATCAAGCGCCTGCACGAGCGGTTCCGGGCGGAGGGCATCTCGATCCCCGCGCCGACGCGTACGGTCGCGCTCCACCAGGACGAGGTCCCGGGGACGCCGGCACCGCACCCGCCGGTGCCTCCGGTCCCGCACCAGCGCGAGGCGCCGCCGTCGATGCTCGCGGACAGCGGCCGGTAACGCGCGGAGCCCGTACCCGAGCCCTCGCGTGCGTGCCGTCGGTGATGCGCGCGGGGGGCGGTGGCGGCCGGGTCCGGGTGCGGGTGCGGAATCCGTATGCGGTACGTCAAGACCTCACCAGGGCGGGTGCCTCCTCCCCCCACCGTGGGCAGGCTGCACGTGGCGACAGCCGATCGGCCGGCTGCTTCCGTCACGTCCGGACTGGAGGCATCACATGCCCGGGTACCGACTCCACGACCGTGCCGCCCTGTTCGGGGCCCTGGTGGTTCCCCTTCTCGTGGCACTCGCGCTCGTTCCCTTCCGCGCCCACCTCTCACCGCCGAACGAGGCCCTGGTGCTGGTCGTCGCCGTGGTCGCGATCGCCGCCTCGGGCACGCGGACCGCCGCGGCCCTGGCCGCGCTCTCCGCGGCGACCTGGTTCGGCCTCCTTCTCCTCTCCAGGCCCTACCGGCGGTTCACCATCGCCGACCGGGACGAGATCCAGACGGCCGTCCTGCTGCTGATCGTCGGGCTGATCGTCGCGCAACTGGCCGTCCGCGCCCGCAGGCTGGAGGCGGTCGTGGTCAGCGCGGCCGCGCACCTGTCCAGCCTCCAGGGCACCGCCCGGCTGACCGAGCGCGGCGGCTCACCGGACGTGGTGGTCGAGTTCGTCCGCCAGGAGCTCATCGGCCTGCTGGAGCTGCGCGGTTGCCGCTTCGAGTACGGGACCCTGATCGGGCACCGGCCTCGGCTGGAGCACGACGGCGGCCTGTGGCTGCGCCGCGGCGGCAAGGTCACCGGATACGCCGACTGGCCGGACGGCGAGACCGAACTGCGGGTCGTCGGGGGCGGCCACTACTACGGCCGCTTCCTCCTCGACCCCGTCCCCGGCCACCGCCTGCCGCCCGAGGACGCCCGCTCGGTGGCGATCGCGCTGGCCGCGCTGGCGGGCGCCGCGCTGGACACGGCGGGAGTGTGCCACCGAGGCTGAGCCCGGGGTCGAGGACCATCGGGTTCGGACCGGCTGCTCGCCACCTGTCGAGACGACCCCTTGGCGCCAGATCTCGGTCCGCTGTTCCTCGCGCCCCGAGAGCCCCGTGAGTTCGCGAAAACTGAAGGGTTCTCGGTAGGAACCCAGGGGTCCGGCAGTCATCTGCGGCGAGAATGCCTGGGTTCACGACGAACCTGGGGTACGGGTCCACCTACAGGGGTCGGTAGGCGCCGTATTTCCCGGCAAGGGAGTTCGTGGCGGCTTCGGCGACATCGGATCGTGGGCTGGAAAGGCATGCGGTGAGGAAGTGGTGCACTCGTTGCCCCCTCCAGCCGGCCGCGGCAACAGCGGGCAGCTCAGGGGAACGCGCGGGATGTCGCACAGCCCGGCTCACGGGGCGTGGCGGTGGACACGGGCGAGGATCAGGACCGTGTCGTCGGTCGGCGGTTCGGGCAGCAGGCCGGCCAGAATACGGTCCGCCATGTCCTCCAACGGCTGACCGTGTTCGCCCAGTTCGGCGCGCAGGGCGTCCAGTCCCACCTCGATGTCCCGTCCCCGGGCCTCGATGAGGCCGTCCGTGTACAGGGCGAGCGTCGCGTGCTCGGGCAGTTCGATCTCGGTGGTCCGGAACGGGCAGCCGCCGACGCCCAGCGGGACTCCGAGGACCTCGTCGACGGTCTGCACCGTGCCGTCCGGCCGGAGCACCAGGGGCGGGGGGTGGCCGGCGCTGGCGATGCGGGCGCGTCCGGTGCGCGGGTCGTAGACGAGGTACAAGCAGGTCGCGAGCTCGATACCGGCCTCCTGGGCACAGGCGTCGAGTTCGGTGAGCAGGTCGGCGGGCTCGACGTCGTGGCGGGCCAGCGCCTTGGTGGTGATGCGGAGGTAGCCCATGGCGGCGGCCGCGGTCACCCCGTGCCCCATCACGTCGCCCACGACGAGGACGACCCGACCGTCGGGCAGGTTGATCACGTCGTACCAGTCACCGCCGACCTCGGTGATCCTGCTACCGGGTACGTACCGGTGGGCCACGTCCACGTACGGGCTGGCCGCCAGCGCGGTGGGCAGCAGGGCCCGCTGCAGGGTGAGCGCGATGTCCTGGACCCGGCTGTAGAGGCGGGCGTTGTCCAGGCAGATCGCGGCGCGCGAGGCGAGTTCGCCGGCCAGGCTGACGTCCTCCTCGGAGAAGGGCGGACGGGCGGCGGACCGGCCGAACATGGCGATGCCCTGGACGGTGCCCCGGGCGACGAGCGGGGCGACGAGGATGCAGGCCACCCCGCTCTCGGCCATGAGCCGTGCGCGTGACTCGATGACGACGGTCCGGGCCAGGAACGCCTCGTCCACGGTGGCCGAGATGGCGCGGCCGGTGCTCAGCATGTCGTGGATGACGGAGCCCGGCGGGTAGCGCACCTTCTCCACCCCGCTCACGAGTTCGACGGCCGGAGCGGGCAGGGTCGTCCCGGAGGCGATGCGGCGGGTGAACAGGGGCCGCCCGGGATCAAAGTCCTCGGTCTCGTCCATCCATTCCACGATCTCGACGACGGAGCCGTCGCAGAAGTCCGGCATCGACGCGTCGACGAGTTCCTGGGCGGTGAGGTTGACGTCCAGGGTGGTCCCGATCCGGGTGGAGGCCCCGTCGAGGAGGGCCAGCCTGCGACGGGCGGCGGTGGCTTCCAGGATGGCCCGTTCCCGGTCGGTCACGTCGATCATCAGCCCGCCCACGCCGGCGTGCGTGCCGACGGCCCGGCTCAGCGGGAAGAAGCTCACGGACCGGACCTGGTCCCGGTCCGGATGCCCGCGGGGGCGCACGCCGACCAGGGTCCCGACGACGGGCGCTCCGCCCCGGGCGACGGCGCGCACCATGCGCTCGTACTCGCCGCCGTCGGACATGATCATGATCTCGTCCATGCGCTGGCCCAGGTGGGACCGGATCGGCAGGCCGTCCATGTCGGCGAGCGCCTGGTTGAGGTGGATGTAGCGCAGGTCCTCGTCGACCATGACGAGGCCGATGGGGCAGGTCTCGAAGAGGGCGTCGAGGAAGGCGAGGTTGGTCTTGACCCGGTCGAGTTCGTCGCTGCGGCTCGTCAGGATCATCACCACCGAGGGGCCGGAGCCGGTCACGGAGAAGGACCGGAAGCCGCAGTCGAAGGCCGTGCCGTCGCGGTGCCGGGCCGTCAGCCTGCCCCGCCAGTAGCCCTGCGTACGGCCTTGTTCCGTCAGCCGGGCGCACGACGCGGAGGTGCCGCGGGAGGCATCGGCGAAGAGGAGGGCGCCGGGCCGGGTGAGGACGGCGCCGGGTTCGTACCCGAAGAGGTCGCGGGCGCCGGGCCCCCAGTAGCAGACCCGGTCGTGCTCGTCGATGCCGAGGACGGCCACGGGCACGCGCTCCAGCAACGACCCGGGCTCGGACCAGATCGGGCCCTGGGTCTCCTCGCCCCCCGGCCGAGCCGATGGCACGAGACGTCCCCTTCCGCACGCCGTTCTCTCCACATCATCATGCGGACACGTCGTGCGGGCACGCCGGGCGCCGCGCAGGGTCTCTCGTCCTCGCACGGCCGACACCACATGAGGCGCGATCGCATCAGCAAGACAATCATGCAATTCATCTGGCAAATATCGGCATCGACCGCCGATTCACCTTTTGGATGATCAACCGTAACGGCATGCGACCGAGCGGCTCGATTCCGTGCCCTGAACCAGGTGCCGCCCCGGGTGCGCCCCTGGTTGACTGGCCGTGGCCACCACCCTCCGGACCGCTTGGCGGCTCTCGTGGTCACGGAGTGACCTGGCCAAGGAAGCCCCCGCGCGCCGACAGCGGTGTTCGGCGCGCGGGGCTTCGCCGACCGCCGACCGCCGACCACACCCGTACATCGTGGCGCTGCGACGGCCCGGGTTTCGACACCCCGGCACCTGCCGAGCCCGCCGGACTCCCGCATGATCGATGTTCCGCCTTCCTTCGATCACGGGAGTCCAGCCCATGTCCGACATCAGCGTGCGTTCCGTACGGGACGGCGACTTCGCCCAGTGGCGCGTCCTCTACCGCGGCTACGCCGACTTCTACGGCGTGGAACAGACCGAGGAGGCGGCCGCCACGGTGTGGTCCTGGGTGACGGACCCCGGACACGAGGTCAACGCCCTGGTGGCCGAGGACGCCGAGGGCCGGCTGCTGGGCCTCGCGCACTACCGTCCGTTCGCGCGCCCGCTCTCCGCGACGGTCGGCTGCTTCCTCGACGACCTGTTCGTGGCACCGCAGCACCGCGGCTCGGGCGCCGCCGACCTGCTGCTCGGCGCCCTGCGCGCGCTCGCGGCCGAGCGGGGCTGGAGCGTGGTCCGCTGGATCACCGCCGACGACAACCACCGCGCCCGCGCCAAGTACGACCAGGTCGCCCGGCGCACGATGTGGGTCACCTACGACATGACCCCCTGAGCCCCGGCGGTCGGTCACCCCCGCACGGGGTTCGACAAGCACCCGGGCACGGGCGGACGCGTCGATGTCGCGTCAAGGCGTCAGCCCAGCGTGAACCAGGCCGCCCGTGCCTTCTTCCACTCCGCGTGGGTCAGGTCCTTGGCCTCGGTTCCGTCCCCGTACAGGTCCGCGGACCCGCTGTCCGTGATCAGCTGCACCCGGGCGCCCGGAACCGTCAGGTCCGGCACCTCCACGATGGCCTCCCAGCCGCCGGGGTCGGTGGTCGGCAGGTCCGCCCGCTCGACCGGCGCGTGGCCGGGGACGCCGTCCCACTGGTAGAGCGCGTACGGGTCGGAGTTGTCGTCCGCGGCCCAGGAGCCGGCCAGGATCAGGTACTGCCCGGCCGCGTTCTTGCGGATGTCCCGGACGGAGAGGCCGCCGAGGTCCAGCTCGATGCCCGCGCCGAAGGTGGCCTTGGCCCCGCTCGCCAGGACCTGGTCGAAGTTGGTGACCGGCACGATCAGGGCCTTGCCGCCCGGCACGACCGGCGCCAGCGGGGCCCGGAAGCCCAGGTAGGCGGTGCTGGTGGAGCCCGGGGCGAACTCCAGGCCCTCGACGTTGAACCCGTCGATCTGCTTCGGTGCCTCCCCGTCCGCGGTGCCCGCCGCGAAGCCGTACCTGTTCCCGTTGGCCTTGTCCCAGGCCACCAGGTCGTCGCGGAGCTTCTTGTACGAGCGCCCGTAGGCCAGCTTTGTGCTCGCGCCGGAGCCGCTCACCGTGGTGGTGAATACCGTGTTGCGGGGCGCCTTGTACTCGCCGTCCTTGTTGTTGCCGAGCGAGCCGGTCCAGTAGATGGTGTTGCCGATCCGGGTCGCGCCCTCGATGTCCACCTCCTTGGTGACGCCGAGCTGCGAGCTGAAGTCCCAGGTCCTCACCGGCGCGCCCGAGCGGGAGCGGTCGTACAGGCGCAGCACGTTGGACTCGTCGTCGGCCACCACCGCGTACCCGCCGCCCACGTCCACGGCGGCCGAGGCGTCCGCGGACCCGGTGAGGTACCGCGCGTCGGCCGGGTTCTGCACGGCGGCCGAGGCCGCGTAGGACAGCGTCTTGGTGGCGGTCTTGCCGCCCAGCCCGGTGACCTTGACGGTCAGGTTGGTGTAGCCGCGGCCACGCGCGGCGACGGCCAGCTGCCGCACCGCCCCGGCGCCCGTGAAGGCCACGTCCCCGGTACCGGCGACCGAGGCCTTGCTCGACGCGGACACACTGACGGTGAGCGCGGATGCGTCGGCCCCGCTCTGGCCGACGGTGACGTCCACGACCGGGTCACCGGTCGCGCCGACGGCCCCGGACAGGTAGGAGGCGGACAGCGCGATCGTCGGCGTCCCGTACGTCACGGCCTGCGCGGGCACGGTCAGCGCGGCGACCAGCAGGGCGGCGGCGCCGGCGGTCCCGGCGGCGAAGCGAACGGTCACGGAAGGTCCTCTCGTCTACGGCGTCACGTCGTGACGGCCGTCGAGAAGATTCGGCCACGGTGGACAATTCCCGGTGCACACCACCCGTCCACCCGGAGAACAGCGTTCCGGAAATCCGCCGCGCCCGCCATCCGAGCGCGCGCCCGAGCCTCGGCGGCTGTCAGGCCGGGAGGTCCATCAGGAGGAGGGGGGCCGTGGTGGGCCGGGGGGAACCTCCGGTGGGTTCGAGGGTGAGGCCGATCGCGGCGGCGTCGGCGGTGTCGCCGTCGATGAGGACGGTGCCGTCCTGGTGGATGAAACCGGCCGGGCGCATCGTGCCGTCGTGGTCCAGCCAGAGCTGGTAGGTCGTGCCGGCGGCGGGCGCCGGCAGTCCGCCGGCGGTGAAGACGGCCTTGTCGCGCACCGCCGAGGTGACGACGGTGGCGGAGGCTCCGTTGCTGGTGCGGCCGTGGGCGGCGCGGGCGTCGGGAGCGGCCAGGACCGTGCCGACGTCGTCGAGGCGCTGCTCGATCTGCCGGGCCTGCTGTTCGTAGTGGCGGCCCTCCTGGTGCTGCCAGGCGGCCAGGCCCGCGAACAGGGCCGCGGCGGCCACGCTCGCGGCCACGACGAACCGTCCGGCCTTGCGGCGCAGCGCGCCGCGCGGCGGGACCGGAGCCACGGGGGTGGAGCCGCGGGGCGGGAGTTGGCGCACACCGTCGACGGCCGCCAGGGTCCGTCGCTTCATGGAGGGGGGCGGCGGCACGGCCACGGCGGCGGCCAGCCGGGATGCGGTGGCCTGGAACTCGGCCACTTCCTGGCGGCACTCCTCGCACCGGGAGAGGTGGTCGGTGAACTGCTCGTGTTCGCCGGGGTCCAGGGCGTTCAGCGCGTAGGCGGCGGTGAGGGTGTGGCTGTCGGACCGGTGCTGGTTCATGTGGTCACCCCCATGCAGTCGCGGAGTCGGATCAGCCCGTCGCGCATGCGCGTCTTGACGGTGGGAAGCGGTGCGTGGAGGACTTCGGCGACCTCGCGGTAGGTCAGGCCCTGGTAGTAGGCCATGGTCACGACCTGCCGCTGGAGTTCGGTCAGGCCGCGCAGGCAGCGGCGGACCTGTTCGCTGTCCAGGCGGGTCTCGACCTGTTCGGCGACCTCGTCGAATGCCGTGCCGTGCTCGCGGGCGGCCTGCGCGTGTTCCCGGTCGGAGGATGCCTGGGCGGAGCGGACCCGGTCCACGGCCCGCCGGTGGGCGATGGTCGCGACCCAGGTGGTGACGCTGCCGGAGTCGGGCCGGTAGCGGGCGGCCTGCCGCCACAGGTCGATCATGACCTCCTGGGCGACCTCCTCGGACTGGGCCCGGTCGCGTACGACTTTGATCACGATCCCGAAGACCAGGGGTGCGAGGGCGTCGTACAGGACGGAGAACGCCTCCTTGTCGCCGTGGGCCACCTGCCGCATGACCTGGGCGAGGTCGGTGCGGTCGGCGGGGCCTTCGGCGGGGTCGGGGGCGAAGGGGCTCGGTCGGTTCACGGGGTGGGCTCCGGCCGTGGGGACCGGACGCAGGGTCCGCCGGGGGCGTCCGGTCGGGGGCGAGCTGTCCATCGCATGGTGGTCCTTGTCCGGAGAGCAGCGGCCGGACCGCCGCGCGGGAGGCGGTGTCGACCACAGGTCCAGGGGCTGGGTCTGATGGTTCTTCGTAGCGGAGGCGCGTACGGATGGGAGGGCGTTCACGCCCCGGGCCGGCGCGCGGTTCCCTCGTTCGAGGGAACCGGCCGGTCAAGTGTCCCGCCAGGTGATCACGGCGATGACCTGCTTGCCGCGCGGTGAGCGGCTGACGAAGAGGTCCGCGCCGAGCGCCCGGACGATCTGCAGCCCGCGCCCCCGGGTGGCGTCGGTCCCGTGGCCGTCACCCCGCTGGGGCAGGGAGAGCGAGCCGTCGCTGACACAGATGCCCGCCCGGCCGCGGTCCAGGCTGATCGTGAGCGCGTACGGGGGCAGGGCGTGCCGGACCGCGTTGGTGGCGAGCTCGGAGGCGATCAGCAGGATGTCGCAGGCGGTCTCCCGTGGGCAGCGCACGGGGTGCAGGGCGAGGGTGCGCGCGGCGCTGCGGCGGGCTTCCCCGGCGGCCTGTGGTCCTGACGGCAGGGGGTGGTGCACGGTCCTCGGCCGCGCGGTGGATGCGATTGCGGTGTCCATGACTGTTCCTCGCTGACGGTTCCTCGCGGTGCGAGCGACCCCGGGGGCCCGGTGGCTGCGGGGCCGGGAACGGACGGGGCTCCGGGGCGGTGACCCCGGAACCCCTTTGTGCCAGGTCGGCGCTACGTTGCGGCGGAGCTACCACTTGCTGTGGCAGTTCCAGTGGCCGGGCGTCCAGTGCTTCGAGTAGCCCTTGCCCCACCAGCCGTCGTGCCAGTTGCCGTGGTGGTCGCGGTGGCCCTGATGCCAGGTGCCGTGCTGCCACTTGTGTTCCCAATGGCCCTTCACCCAGGTGCACCGCTCATGACGGTCCCACCGGTTGTGGCGGTCCCACCGGTCCTGGCGGTCCTGACGGTGATCACGATCACGATCACGGTCGCGGTCACTGGTGAGCGTCGAGCTCACCGTGGCGGACGTCGCCGGGGCGGCGTTCGCGGTGCCGGAGAGGCCCAGCAGCGACCCGCCGGCCAGCAGCCCGACGGACGTGGCCCCCACGAGCAGACGCCGCGTGCGCAGCGAACCGGTCATCGCACTCACCTCCTTCCCTTCGTCGGACGGTCGGTTCGGCGGCCCCTTCGACCTCAGGAGCCTCATCAGGGATTCGCCGCGAGCAGGGCGAGGGATTGGAAAAACCTCATGTGCGGACAAAAGGCCCGGACCAGGAGGTGATCCTCAGCCACCGGCGAGTACCGCATGCGCAAGGTGAGATCACCGGACAGGCCATACCTGCCGGTCCAGCGGCCCCGGGACGGTCGCGCACGGTTCCCGGGCCGTCGAGCAGTCCACCGAGGTCCACATCGAAGCACCGTAGGCACCCGCCCCGGCGCCCGCGGTCATCCGCAGCGCAGCGCCGCGTACAGGTCCAGCTTGTGGTCGAGGCGCGACAGGTCACGGCCCGTCAGGACCTCCACCCGCTCGATCCGGTAGTGCACCGTGTTCACGTGCAGGTGGAGCGCCTCGGCCGTGCGGGCCCAGGAGCAGTTGTTGGCCAGGAAGACCTCCAGGGTGTCCCGCAGCATCCCGTCCCCGAGCGCCCCCAGGATCCGCGTCCCGTACACGGATCGCACCTCCGGCGGGATTCCCGCCATCAGCTCCCCGAGGGTGTCCAGGTGCTCGACCCCGCGCACCGGGACCGCCTCGTCGGCCGAGGTGAGCGCGAACCGGGCCTGGGTCAGCGAGGCGCGCAGCCCCTCCAGGCCCTCGGCCCGCGCGCCGATGCCCAACCGGAGTTCCGCCTGCGGTCCCCCGCACCGTTGGAGCAGCGGCCACACCGCGCGGAGCGCGCCGGCCGCGTCGATCTCCGAGGCCGGGTCCTCGTGCAGCACCGCCACCGACCGCCCCACCGCGTACACGGCACCCTCCAGGTGGCGCAGGCCCTCCGCCAGGGCGTCGCCCGAGGTCGACGCCAGGACCCGGTACGTCCCTCCGACGGGCAGCCCGGCGCCCGCGAGCGCCTCCTCCAGGGCTCCGGTGTCGGCGGGGGCGGGGCTCGCGAGGGTCCCCTCCAGTACGCCGATCAGCTCCTGCCCGGCCAGCCGCTCCGCGGCGAGCCGACGGGTCTGCCCGCCTCTGCTCTGGGCGAGCACCTCGGCGATCTCGTGGAGCACCCGCGGGGGCGCCGCGTCCGGGTCGGGCACGTGCAGCTGCCAGGCGTCGTACGGGGAGCTCTCGGTCTCGATGCGCAGCCAGACCCCTTCGCGCGCGGAGGCGGCCGACGCCTGCCGGGCGGGCAGCTCGGGGGCGGACGGGGTACGGGCCACCGTGCGGCCGCCGGCGGTGAGCAGGTAGCAGGACACCCGGCCGAGGTGCGCGCACGCCCGGTCCAGGAGCTCGTCCGGGCCCGCCCCCGCCTCGACGAGCCGGCTCAGCTCGCCGCGCACGTTCTCGGGGAGGGCGAAGAGCCGGGTCGGGCGGCGGCTCAGGTCGCCCCACTGGCGCAGGTACACGGCCTCGGTGACCGCCCGGAAGCTGGTGCGCGCGGGGACGGCCACGAGCGGCACCCGGTGGCTCCGGCAGGCGTCGACGACCTCGTCGGGGACCCTGCCGTGGGTCTCCTCCCCGGCCAGCAGCGCCGTGGCTCCGGCGTCGGCGAGCGCGCCGACGAAACGGTCCGCCTTGGCCACGTCGCCCTCGGCCCACCACACGAGTCCGCTCAGCACGAGTTCCCCGGGCCCCAGGAAGCGGCCGGGCTCCTCCAGGTCGGTGGCGGTGACACCGGCGACCTCCTGGCCGAGAAGGACGTCCTCGCCCCAGAGCAGGTTGAGGCCGAGGCTGTCGAGCTGGAGCAGGTCGAGGACGTGCATGGCGGGGACTCCTTGCGGTGGGCGGTCGCCCACATTCGCGAGGTGAATAGAGGCTGAGTCATCGTAAATGCTAGGTGAATTACCCGGTACGCCTCTTGGTTGATCCTCCAGGAGGGACGGCTGCGCGCTCGTCCGATTCCGTGGCCGGGACCAGTCGTTTCGCACCCGCTCCCGTTGCTTCACTGGCCGAAACCCCCTGTCAGGCCGGAAAGGCTGGTGGCGCGAATTGGATCTCAACACGGTGCTCGATGTACGCGACGCGCGCCGCCGCGAACCCTGGCGCCCCGGTGACGCCTGGCTCGGCGGCGGCACGTACCTCTTCTCCGAGCCCCAGCCGCACATCCGCCGCCTGGTCGACCTCTCCCGCATGGGCTGGCCGCCCCTGTCCTGGCAGCCCGACGGCTCCCTGGACATCGCCGCGACCTGCACGATCACCGAGCTCTCGCGGTTCGCCCGGACCCTGCCGACCACGGCCGCCCCGCTCTTCGAGCAGTGCTGCCGGGCCTTCCTCGCCAGCTTCAAGATCTGGAACATGGCGACCGTCGGCGGGAACCTGTGCAACGGCCTGCCCGCGGGTCCCATGGTCTCCCTCACGGCCGGCCTCGACGGCACGGTCTTCCTCCAGGGCCAGGACGGCGCCACCCGCCGGATGCCCGTCACCGACTTCGTCCTCGGCGCCGGCGTGAAGAACCTGCGGGAGGGTGAGCTGCTGCGGTCCGTGCGCCTGCCCCCGAACGCGCTGGACTCCCGTACGGCCTTCCGCCAGGCGTCCCTGTACGGACTCGGGCGCTCCGGCGCGCTGGTCATCGGCGCGTGCGACCCGGCCGACGGCTCCCTCGCCGTGACGGTGTCCGCCGCCACCACCCGCCCCTTCCGCTTCTGGTTCGCGCTGCCGCCCACGGCCGCCGAACTGCGCGCGGCGATCGACGGCACCGTCCGGCCGGACGAGTGGTACGACGACATCCACGGACTGCCCGCGTGGCGGCGCCACATGGCCCTGCGCCTGGCCGAGGAGATCCGCCGCGAGCTCACCACCGAGGACCACCGATGACGTACGAGATCGAGATCAACGAGCGGCGTTTCGACACCGAGCCGCGGGCCGGTCAGTGCCTGCGCACCTACCTGCGCGAACGCGGCTGGTTCGGCGTGAAGAAGGGCTGCGACCAGGGCGACTGCGGGGCCTGCACGGTCCACGTCGACGGGCAGCCCGTGCACAGCTGTCTCTACCCGGCCGTCCGCGCCGTGGGCCGCTCCGTCATCACCGTGGAGGGCCTCGCCCGCTCCGGCGGCGAGCTCCACCCGGCGCAGCAGCAGTTCCTGGACGCCCAGGGCTTCCAGTGTGGCTTCTGCACCGCCGGTTTCCTGATGACCACCGCCGCCCTCCAGGCGGAGGAGGGCACCACCTACGACGACGGCAAGCTCGACGACCTGCCGCGCGCCTTCAAGGGCAACATCTGCCGCTGCACGGGCTACCGCGCCATCGAGGACGCGGTCCGCGGGGTCAAGCACACCGAGAGCCCCGAGGCCGGGCAGGCCGTGGGCAGGTCCCTGGGCGCCCCCGCCGGGCCGCTGATCGTCACCGGCGCCGCCCGCTACACGTTCGACGTGGAGGTGCCCGGACTGCTGCACATGAAGCTGCTGCGTTCGCCGCACCCGCACGCGCGGATCGTCGACATCGACACCAGGGACGCCCTTCAGGTCCCGGGTGTGCACGCGGTCCTCACCCACCACGACGCCCCCGAACGGCTGTACTCCTCGGCCCGCCACGAGCACCCGACCGAGGACCCGATGGACACCCGCGTCCTGGACGACGTGGTCCGCTTCGTCGGCCAGCGCGTGGCGGCCGTCGTCGCCGACAGCGAGCAGGCCGCGGAGGAGGGCTGCCGGCGGGTGGTCGTCACGTACGAGGAGCTCCCGTACGTCATCGACCCGGAGGAGGCCATGCTGCCGGGTGCGCCGGTCCTCCACCTCAAGGGCCCCGAATCGGGGATCTTCCGCGCCGAGAACAACGTGTGCGGCGAGGTCCACCACACGCTCGGCGACATGGAGAAGGGGTACGCGGAGGCGGACGTCGTCCACGAGGAGACGTATCTGACGCAGCGCGTGCAGCACGCCAGCCTGGAGACCCACGGCAGCGTCGCGTACTTCGAGCCCAAGGAGGAGGGTGACGGCGAGCGCATCACCGTTCGGTCCTCCACCCAGGCCCCGTTCCTGACCCGGCGGGCGCTGTGCGCCCTCTACGACCTGAACGAGGACGAGGTCCGCGTCGTCGCGGGCCGCGTGGGCGGCGGGTTCGGCGGCAAGCAGGAGATGCTCACCGAGGACATCGTCGTCCTCGCCGCCCTGAAGCTGCGCCGGCCGGTGAAACTCGAATTCACCCGGGCCGAGCAGTTCTACGGGTCCACCACCCGCCACCCCTTCAAGATCACCATCAAGATCGGCGCCAAGGCCGACGGCACGCTCACCGCGCTGCGCATCCGCGTGGTCGCCAACACCGGCGCCTACGGAAACCACGGCCCGGCGGTCATGTTCCACAGCGTCGGCGAGTCCTTCGCCGTCTACAAGGCGCCGAACAAGGAGATGGAGGCGTACTCCGTCTACACCAACGGCGTCCCGGCCGGCGCCTTCCGCGGCTACGGCCTGGGCCAGGTCCTGTTCGCCCTCGAATCGGTGATGGACGAACTCGCCATCCGGCTCGGCATGGATCCGCTCGAACTGCGCGAGAAGAACGTCATCGGCGCCGGCGACCCCATGGTGACCCCGATCGGCCACGAGGAGGACCTGTTCATCGCCTCGTACGGGATGACAGTGCATGGACGTCATCCGCAAGGCCATCGCCGAGGACCGCAGCCACGAGGACGTCCCGGCGGGCTGGCTCACCGGCACGGGATCGGCCGTCGCGATGATCGCGACCGGTCCGCCGGGCGGCCACTTCGCCGACGCCCGGGTGAGCCTGCTGCGTGACGGTACGTACGACATCGCGGTCGGCACGGCGGAGTTCGGCAACGGCACGACCACCGTCCACCAGCAGATCACGGCCGGCGCCCTGAACACGACGGTGGACCGGATCGCGGTCCGCCAGTCGGACACGGACGTGGTGCGGCACGACACCGGCGCGTTCGGCTCGGCCGGCACGGTGGTGGCGGGCAAGGCGGTGATGCTGGCGGCGAACTCGCTCGCGGAGCGCCTGCTGACCTTCGCGGCCCGCCACACGGGCGTGGCCCGGCACCTGTGCAAGCCGGGGCCCGAGGCCTTCGACTGCGCGGGCCGGATCGTCTCCCTCAAGGAGTTGTACGAGGCCGCGTACGACAAGGGCCGGCTGGAGGAGATGGCCGCGGACGGCCATTGGACCGGCTCCCCCCGCTCGGTGGCCTTCAACGCCCAGTGGTTCCGCCTCGCCGTCGACCCGGACACCGGCGAGATGAAGATCCTGCGGAGTGTGCACGCGGCGGACGCCGGCAAGGTCATGAACCCGCTGCAGTGCCGTGGCCAGGTGGAGGGCGGTGTGGCCCAGGCGCTGGGCGCGACCCTCTTCGAGACGGTACGGGTGGACGAGCGCGGCGAGGTCACCACGGCGGCGTTCCGCCGCTACCGGCTCCCGCAGTACGCGGACATCCCGCGCACGGAGGTCCACTTCATGGAGACCTCGGACGCGATCGGCCCGCTCGGCGCCAAGTCCATGAGTGAGAGTCCCTTCAACCCGGTGGGCCCGGCCTTCGCCAACGCTCTGCGGGACGCGACCGGGGTGCGGTTCACCGAGCTGCCCGTGACCAGGGACGTCGTCTGGCAGAAGATGCAAGTCGAAAGAGGGCAGTTGTGACTCACATGCGGCTCACATCGTGAGATGAGGGTGGCAAATACGTTTCCAGGATGACGGTATCCGGGAATCGGGCTCGTATGGCCAAACTCATGCTGCACGGCGACCTCGACCGCCCGGCCCTGCTCAGCGTCGCCGACCTGCGCGAATGGGAGCAGCACCGGGCCGAGGTGGTGTTCGACTGCGCGACGAACGGCCCGCAGCACCATGTCTTCGAGGGCGTGCTGCTGCGTGACGTGGTCGCGAGCGCGCGGCCTGCCTTCGACGCCCGGCGCCGCAAGGACCGATCTCGCTTCCTGCTGGCCGTCAGCGGCGGGGACGGGCACCACAGCGTTCTCGCCTGGGCCGAACTGGACGCCGACTTCGGGGGCAGTCCGGTGCTGCTGGCCACCCGCCTGGACGGGACGGACCTGGACGAGGCCGGGGCCCAGCTGGTGGTCCCGTCGGACCGGTGCGGAGCCCGCTATGTCAGCGCGGTCACGCACGTGTGGTTCGGCGCCCTGGCGGCGCCGAACAGCTGAGCGCGATCGGGACGGCGCGCACGGTTCAGGCGCCGGCGAGGGAGATCTCGGTCGACTTGATCAGCGCGACGACGGAGGAGCCGGGGACCAGGCCCAGCGCCTGGACGCCGTCGGCTGTGACGGCCGCGGTCAGCCCGCCCCCGTTCACGTTGATCTTCACGGCGGCCATGGCCGGGCCGACGGCCACCTCGGACACCGTGCCCGTGATCTGGTTGCGGATGGAGATGTTCTCGACCGGGCCGGTGGCCAGAGCCACCTCGGTGGCCTTGACGAGCGCCTTCACCGCGGATCCCGAGGTGATGCCGAGGTCCTTGACCGCTTCGGCGGTGATGGCGGCGGTGATCTCCTGGCCGCCGTCCAGACGGACCTTGACCGTCGCCATGGCCTCGCCGACGGTGACGGCGATGACGGTGCCCGCGAACTGGTTGCGGATGCTGAGACTCATGGTTCGACCTCTTGCGTAGGCGCCTCGCGCGGTCCGAGAGGGCCGCACGGGACCGACCGTAGGGCCACCCGGTCCGGCCCGCCCCGATCCTCCTCGCGCCCGCGCGCCAGAACCACCCGACCGGTCGGCCCGGTGCTTCACTGGGGAACATGCCCTTCGACCGCTACGGCGTGCTGGCCGGGACCCTGCACCAACACTTCCGCGACACCCCCGACACGGAGGGCGCCTGGTTCCACGTCAACCTCCGGGTCGACGCCCCGGACGGCCGGTACAAGTGCGCCGTCGACGTGGACAGCCACGACTCGGACACCGGCGTGCAGTGGAAGGTCTTCACCGTGGACGCGGCGGCACTCGGCCCGGTGGCCGCACTGGCCCCGGGTTTCCACGATCTCGCCCGCACGCCCGGGTCCGGCGCCCTCGACTACATCCGCCATCCGGCCCTGCGCCGGCGCCAGGACTGGCCCGGGTGGCTGCCCGGCCCGCTGCGCGAACTCCTCGACCGGCTGCTGAAGTCCTCCCCGCCGTGGACCTCGGGCTCCAATCTCGAAGCGGCCACCGCCTTCGAGCCGATCCTCACCGTCGGGCGGCAGATCCTGGTCTTCGGCGAGCCCTTCGACACCGGGCTGGGCGTCCACAACATCCACCAGAACCAGGGCGACGCGTACGGCAGCCCGTGGTGGCCCGAGAACGGCATCTGGCAGGACGGCGCGACCATGACCCGGCGCCCCGACGGCCGTTACGACGTGTTCCTGAACAAGTTCTCCGGCCAGAAGGACCACACGGACGCCGACGGCCACCCGGTCTGAGACCCGTCCTGTCCGCTCCGGCGGCCCGGCCCGTACAAAATCGGCCCCGGCCGCCGGGAACTTCGGGCGTGCCCCGTCCGACTACTTCCCCGTGGGAGGCGGATCCTCGCCTTCCCGCGTGGCGGAGGAGGCATGTGATGGGCGGGCTCGATGTGCGCATGCGGGAGGTCGTGTGCCGGCACGGCCGGGTGGAGGCCGTCTCCGCCGTCGATCTGGAGATCGCCGCCGGTGAGCGTGTGGCCCTGACCGGTACCAACGGCTCGGGCAAGACGACGCTGCTGCGCGCCGTCCTCGGTCTGCACCGCCAGACGACGGGCTCGATCCGGGTCGGCGGGCGCGAGGGCCGGTCGCCCGCCGAATGGGCCTGGCGGCGCCGGGCCTGTGCCTGGATCCCGCAGAAGCCGGCCGCCGGCCGCTTCCCGCTGCTCGGCGCCGAACTGCTGGCCGCCAGCAACGCTCCGACGGAGGCGGCCGAGGCCGCCGCGCGGCTCGGTGTGGGCGGGCTCGTCGGGCGGCCCCTGCACACACTCTCCGGCGGCCAGTTGCAGCGGATGTACCTCGCCCGGGCGATCGGATGCATCGCGGCGGGAGCCGAGTTGCTCCTGGCGGACGAGCCGACCGCCGCCCTCGACTTCGACGGGCAGTCGGAGGCCGCCGACGTCCTCACCTCCCTGCCGGTGACCCTCATCGTGGTGACGCACGACCGGGCGCTCGCCGACCGGTGCGACCGCGTCCTGGAGATGGCCGCGGGCCACCTGCGGGAGGTCCGGTGAACCTGGCCACCGCCGACCTCGGCGAACTGCTGCAGCTGCTGCCCGTACAACGGGCCGGGGTGGCGCTGCTGCTGGCCGCGATCGGGCTGCCGGTCATCGGTGTGGTGATCGTCGGGCTCGACATCATGCCGGTGCGGTTCGCGATGATGCACGTGGCCCTGCTGGGCATCGCCGTCGGCCTGCTCACCGGACTCGACCCGATGCTGTGCGCGCTGGTGGCCTGCGCGCTGGCCGGCGCGGGCGTGGCCCCGCTCGCCCGGACCCCGGACGGCCTGTCGGGGGCTATGGGCCTGCTGATGAGCCTGGCCATCGCGGCGGCGCTGCTGCTGCTGGCCGTGTCAGGGGTGAACGCCTCCGGCGCCTTCGCCCTGTTGTGGGGGTCGATCCTGTCGGTGGGCTCGGCCGACCTCGTCGTCCTGGGCGTGCTGGCCGTCGTCGTACCGGGCCTGTTCTGGTGGCGGCGGCGCGAGATCGGCCTCCTGCTCTACGACCGCGAGCTCGCCCAGTGTTCCGGCGTACCCGTGCGGGCGCTGACGGCCGCGCTGCTGGTCCTGGTCGCCATCGCGGTCGCCGGGGCGATCAAACTGACCGGCGCCCTGCTCGTGGACGCCCTGACCCTGCTGCCCGCACTCGCCGCCCGCCGCCTGGGCAGTTCACTGAAGTCGATCACCCTCTGGGCGGTCGGCATCGGCGTGGCGGTGAATCTGACGGGGTTCCTGCTGGCGCTGTGGCTGGACTGGCCGCCCGGCCCGGTCCTCGTCCTGACCGCGGGGGCACTGGTCCTCGCGGTGCATTTCATACCCGAACGGAGAATCAGCTCATGGCGCGCACCCGCGTCCGTATCACTTCCCTCCTCGCACTGAGCGCGGCGCTCTTCCTGACCGCCGCCTGCGGGAACGACCCCTCGCCCCAGGACACGAAGTCCGAGGCCGGCCCGCAGCCGCAGGCCAAGAAGCCGGTCGTGGTCGTGACCACCACCTGGGAGGGCGCCTTCGCGAAGGCGGCGGGCGCCGAGGACGTCAAGGTCATCGTGCCGCAGTCCGTCCACCACGCCCCGGACTACGACCCCAAGCCCTCGGACCTCGCCGCCGTGGCCAAGGCCGACTTCGTGCTGTACGCGCCCTTCGAGCCGTACGCCGCGAAGATCAAGGAGGCCGCCGGCTCCAAGGCGAAGCTGGTCGAGGTGAACCTCGACAACGACCCGGACAAGGTCAAGGCCGAGGTCGACAAGTTGGGCACGCTCTTCGGCACGGCGGACGCGGCCACGCGGTGGAAGACCGGCTTCGACACCGAGTACGCGAAGCTGAACAAGGAGGTCCAGGCCGGGTGGCCCGGCGGCCGCAGCCCCTCCGTCGTGACCCAGGTCTTCACGGCGTGGTCGGCGAAGCTCGCCGGCGCCACCCCGGTGGGCATGTACGGGCCCGAAGCCGTCACCCCGGCGCAGTTGGCCGAACTCGCAGCGAAGAAGCCGGAGCTGGTGCTGGACAACGCGCACATGTCCACCGGCACGGTGCTCCCCGACTCCGGCGCCAAGCAGCTGAAAATCGTCAACTATCCCGGTGCGGACCTGGACCTGCTGACGGTCTACCGCAACGCCGCGACCGAGCTGAAAAAGGCCATGGGCGCTTCCTGATCAGCTGCTGACGAGCCACCCCGCGGCCTGCGCGAGACCGACATGAACCGGCCATTTCCCGGTGCGCCGGTTCGCCGTTCCGCGGGGCGCTCCGCCACCATGGGCGACGCCGGGGGCCGTGATCACCATCGACCCGAGCCACTGCCTCCGGCCCACGACCCCGCGCTGCCCCGATCCGTCCTGCCCGCGCGAGGGGCGCCCATGAGCCACTCCTCACGGGGGTCCCACTGCCGGGTCGCCGCCCCTTCGAGCATGGCCCGAACGGCCTCCGTACCGCCCGGATCGGGCACGGCCAGGGAGCTGTCGTGGGAGAGCATCCCGAACCCCGGGTGCCCGGCCCCCGCCGGAGTACTGCCCCGCGGTGAGAAGGGTGGCGTCCTTCCAGGTGCTGTTGGGGTCCTTGAGCTTGTATTCCTGGCCCATGGTGCCGGCGCTCACGTTGGTGAAGAGGCTGAGTTCGCCGTCGTCCCAGCGGACCATGGGGTCGAACTGGTTGGAGCCGGTGAAGTCCTTGATCCACGGGCTGCCGGAGACGCCGCCGTAGTAGCCGCCGCACTCCATCTGCATCTGCATCTGCATCTGCATCTGCCGGAACCCGTACAGCCGACGGGTCGGCACATCACAGCGGATGGCCTTGTGCTGGCTGTTGTCGCCGGCGCGGGCCGGGTAGCCGACGACCGTCACGTTGTGGTCGTACGACGCCGAGGTCGTGAAAGTGAGGGCGCCGACGACGTCCTCGACCGCGCCCTTGCCATTGGGGGCGACGGTGACGAAGGCGAAGCCCAGGTCCGACTCGGCAGCCTTCGTCTGGCCCGTGTTGGGGTAGCGGTCGTCCGTATAGACATCGCCGACCGCGAAGAGCCCCCACGGCTGGTTGGCCGGGATCTTGAGAAACTGGTACTGCGGCACGAAGACACGGTGGGTTGCCGCGTTCAGGCCGTTCGCGCAGTGCCCCGCGGTGAGCACCAGGCTCCTTCCCTTGCTGCGCACGACGCTGCCGGTGCGGTAGGTGGCGTTTCCACCGACCGGCGTGCCGTCGAAGAAGAACGTCCCCACCATCGGGAGGCCGTCGAAGTACGCGGCGTGGGGTGTGTCTCGCGGTGCGGCGGCCGGCGAGTTGGGTGCTGATGGAGCTTTGGGCCCGGCGCCGCGGGCGGCGTCGATCGGCTTGGCCTGGGTCACCCGCTCAGCTGTCCAGTACTGCTCGTCCACGGGTGAGGCCGGAGAAGCAGGGGGTGATTTGGGGGTGGACGCGGGGGGAGAGGGGGAGCGGATACCGGTGGTGCGGCCGGAAGGGGAAGCTGCGAGGCCGAGGGCGAGGGGGAGTGGAGCGGCGTGCCGACCGGAGAGGGAGCCGCCGACGCCGCCAGGGCAGCGGGGCGGCGAGTAGCACGGTCCTGGTGCCGAGCGCGAGTGCGGTCAACCATTTCGATCTCAATGACTTGCTTCCTGAGTGATGAGGCCTGACATCGCAGCGTGTTGGTACGTCAGTTCGACGAAGAGGGCAGAGTAGGCAGTGGAGTGAAAGATCGTTCGTCAACGAATCCAGAAAGGAGCCAAATGGGGCGATTACAGACATGGGTCGGCGCGGCAGTCCTGACGGTTCCGCTCTTCATGTCACTCGGGGCGGAGGGCGTGCAGGCCGCTCCGCTTACGGATGTGCCATTGCCGCTTCAAAGTGGCGCCGACCAGCCGGTTCGACCTGGAGAGCAGGTCAGCGTCTCGGTGGGCGTGCAGGACGCCGCCGGCAACGGCGACAGGGTCTTCTCCGAAGCGTTCACCGCCGATGGCCGGATGAGGATGAACGATCCGCACGTCACGGCGGTCATGACGATCTCCTGCACCGCTGCGCCCGGGGCCTACGAGGTGCGCATCGGATCAGGCGGGGACCGGAACCCCTCCGAGGTCACGCGGCTCTGGGGGAGCGTCCGGGTGGCTCCGACCGAAGAGACGGAGCGGGCTGCGTGCGCGAGGCGGGTCTCCGAGCTGCCGCCCGAGCCCCAGGAGGAGCACTGGCCTGCGGACGTGGAGTGGCCCGCGAGCCCATGGGACGTGCGGTCGGTGCGGGCCGGCGGGGAGATGACGGCCACCGACGGCCTGGGGATGGGCGGGGACGGAGGTGTCACGTTGACCTCGTCGGTGTTCACGCGACCAGTGGTCATGTACGGAGCGAGGAGGGTCTCCGCGGTCGTCCGTATCAGGTGCGACGCGAAGCCGGGTCTGTACACGGTGGTCTGGCGAGAGAAGGCGGCGCCGTCAAAGGTCTGGGCCCGACTGCGGGTGGAACCCGCAGCCCCTGACTGCCACGACCCTGCCCCCACGCCGGCCGACATGGTCGAGCGCACGACCTCCTGGCTGGCGGCAGGCATCTGTGCTGCCGCGCTTGCAGTAGGGGTACATGTCCTGAAGCGGAGGCGGCGCGCCCATCCCTCCCTGCGGTCGTGAAGCGTAGCCGCGCATTCCGGAAAGGAGCGGGAGATGCGGTACGCCCGAGCCGGGTACGCGTTCCGGTTATTCCTGCCGAACCATAAGAAGGGCCCACGGTTCGGCGATATAGGCGCGTCATTCACCATGACTGAAACGATTCCAGAAATAACTTGAAACACAGAACCGTGGCTAAGGCCTGTCCCGCAAACTGCCTGCTCAACCTCTGATGACATGATCGAGGCGTGATCAGTGAACTCGGCCAGTCCGGTGCGATGAGGTACGTCCTGTTCGATGTCGAT
>NZ_JBGBPT010000010.1:0-15363 GCF_041106355.1 Streptomyces sp. BF23-19
CGCCTCGGCGGCGGCTAGCGGGTGCGCGCCCGGCTTCCGCTGGAGCGGCCGTGACCACGCCCGACGCACCCGGCATGCGGGACGAGACGGCGGTGCCCGCGCCCCGAGTGGTGATCGCCGACGACCAGGACCTGGTCCGGACCGGCTTCCGGCTGATCCTGACGGCCCGCGGGATCGACGTGGTCGGCGTGGCCGCCGACGGGGTGGAGGCGGTCGCGGCGGTGCGCCGACTACGCCCCGACGTCGTCCTGTTGGACATCCGGATGCCGAACATGGACGGCCTGGAGGCCGCCCGGCGCATCCTCGCCGAAGCCCCGTACTGCCGGGTGATCATGCTGACCACCTTCGACCTCGACCAGTACGTGTACGAGGCCCTCGCCGCCGGAGCCAGCGGCTTCCTGCTCAAGGACGTCACCCCCGCACACCTCGCCGCCGCCGTCCGTCTGGTCGGCACCGGCGACGCGCTGCTCGCCCCGTCGATCACCCGCCGCCTGGTGGAGCGTTGTGGTCCCGGCGCGGCCGTCGCGGACCCGGCCGCGGCGGGCGCCGTCCACCAGGAGCTGACCGCGCTGACCCCGCGCGAACGCGAGGTGCTGACCCTGATGGGGCACGGGCTCTCCAACGCGGAGCTGGCACGCGCGTTCACGCTGAGCGAGGCCACGGTGAAGACCCATGTGGCCCGCATCTTCGCGAAGTTGTCGCTGCGCGACCGGGCTCAGGCCGTCGTGCTCGCCTACGAGACGGGCCTGGTGGCCCCCGGCTCGGTCACCGCTCCGCGTCCGGGGCCCCCTCCGGCGCCGGCGGGGTGAACGCGGCCGACGGACCGTCAGGGCACCAGTTCCACCATCACGGCGCGCGGCAGCGAGGGGTTGCCCGCCGCCTCCTCCGCCACCCGTCGGTCTTCGTCGGCGAGCAGCCCGACGATGGCCTCGGGCGGCAGCGCCGGGTGGGCGGCCGCCAGCGGCCGGGACGTACGGTCCGCCAGGCAGGCGAGCAAGGCCGGGCCGGTCGCGTGGGGGTGCTTGGCGACCTCCTTGAGCACCCTGCGCACACCCGGCCGATGCTGCGTCAGGTGCTCCAGCAGCGGACCGGACGCGTCCGGATTGGCGGCCACCGCGGCGAGGACCTGCACCCCGTGCCGCGCGACCATGGCGCGCAGCAGCTCCTCGGACAGGCCGGGGTGCGGTGCGACGGCCCTGGCCACGGCCGCAGCCGGATCGACCGCCAGCGCGTCGCGCAGATACGGGGGCAGGTCGCGCCGCTGCGCCACGAGCATCCGTACGGCCGCGTGGCGGGACCCGGCCAGCTCGGTGAGTTCGGCGGGCGTGGCGGCGGCGATCCGCGGCAGCGGATTCCAGGCGGCCCGGTCGCCGACGACCAGCTCGGTCAGCAGGTCGAGCGGCACGTGCGGATGCTCCGCGACGGCGCGCCGTACCTGGATCTCCGGATCGGCGGCCAGGACGCGGATCAGCTCCTGGCCGATCCCGGGGTTGCTCGCGTACGTGGCACGGAGCCCGGGATGCGACTCGGCGACGAGCCGGGCGTAGAGCGCCTGCGGCAGATCGGGTCGCTCGGACAGTGCCCATTTCAGAGGGACTTCGGGGTCCTCGGACAGGGCGAGCACGGCTTCGAGCGGCGTGGACGGGTTGGCCGATGCCGAGAGGCGGACCTGGGGATCCGGGTGGAGGGCGAGGCGGGCGGTCACGGGTGAGTCCGTCCAGAGGGCCAGTTCCCGCACGACCTCCACGTCCGGGTCGGCGGCGAGCAGGTCCACCGCGTCGGGCGGCAGGCCGGGGCAGGAGGCCAGTTTCCAGCGGATCTGGGAGTCGGGGTGCGCCGCGAGGAGGCGGGGCCACTCGGGGTGCCCGCGGCCCTCGTCGATCAGGGCGACGGCCGCGTACGGGGTGGACAGGGGATCCACGTCGGCGGCGGTGAGCGTCCCGCAGTAGGCGAGGGACACGGCGGTGCCCTCCTCGTACGCGGCGAGCGCCCGCACCTGGTCGCGGCGCAGATCGGTGCGGCCGGCCAGATCGTGGAGCAGTTCGTCGGCGTAGTCCCGCTCGGGCTCGGGCTCGGTGCCCGCCTCCTTCAGCGCGAGCGTCAGCAGCCGGTCGACGAGCTCGGGCGGCAGCGCCGGATTGGCGGCCAGTCCGCACAGAAGATGATTCAAGGGCGCCCTCCGGTCGGTGTGTGGGTCGAGGCGGCGGCAGCGGTCAGGGCTGCGGCCAACGCCTGGGTAGGGGGGTGCGGGCGCCGCCGCCGGGGGAGGACGAGCCCGATGTGCCGGGCGGGACGCGGGGGTTCGACGCGGACCGCGGTCAACTCCCCTGTCGTGGTGAGCGAGACGTGCGGGACGAGGGAGACCCCGACCCCGGCCGCGACCAGGGTCTGCGCGAAGAAGTAGTCGGTGGTGGAGGCCGCCACCCGGAGGTCGAAGCCGGCGAGCTCCGCGTACCGGCGCAGGAAGGCCTCCGTCCTGAGGCAGCCCAGCACCCAGCGGTCGGCGCCCAGTTCGGCCAGGCCCACCGACGGACGGTCCGCGAGGCGGTGGCCGGGCGGCAGCACCAGCCACAGCGGATCCTCCATCAGCGGAACCCAGTCGAGCCCCGGGCGTTCACCCGGACGCACGGGCGGCGGCCCGTCGAAGTGGTAGGCCAGCGCGAGATCGGCCGCGCCGGCGCGCACCATCGCCGCCGCCTCCTCGGGCTCGCTTTCCAGCACGGTCAGCTCCACCTC
Source organism: Streptomyces sp. BF23-19 (assembly GCF_041106355.1). Taxonomy (NCBI): domain Bacteria; kingdom Bacillati; phylum Actinomycetota; class Actinomycetes; order Kitasatosporales; family Streptomycetaceae; genus Streptomyces; species Streptomyces sp. BF23-19. The sequence goes on from NZ_JBGBPT010000010.1 coordinate 2,737, forward strand.
GGGATGCGCGTCCACGAACCGGGCCAGCGCCGCGGGCAGCAGGTGCCGGCCCCCGCTGGTGAAGGTGGCGACGGTGAGGCGCGGCCGCTCCGCCGTGAGCCGGTCGATCGCGTGGCGGACCTGGTCCAGCTCGGCGGAGATCGACTCGGCGGCCTCCACCAGCAGCCGGCCGGGCTCGGTGAGGGTGACCCCGCGCGTGCTGCGCACCGCCACCGGGTGGCCGACCGCGCGCTCCAGCGCCGCGATGTGCTGCGAGACGGCCGACGGGGTCAACATCAGGGCGCCGGCGGCCCGGTTGAAGCTGCCGTGCTCGGCCACCGCCCGAAGGACACGCAGCCGGTGCACATCGATCATCAGTTTTCCTTACGATGCGTTCAGCGGCTGGTCGGTTCCGCGGGGGACGATACAGCGGCACAGTCGAACGCATGAAGCGAATTCTTGTCGTCGGCGGCAGCCGGTACTTCGGAAAGACCCTGGTCACCCGGGCGCGCGAGGCGGGGGACGAGGTGACCGTCCTCAACCGGGGCTCCGGCGCACCACCTCGCGGCGTGGAGCGCCTGGTCGCCGACCGCGACGACGAGGAAGCGCTGCGGGCGGCGCTGGGCTCGCGCGACTTCGACGTGGTCGTGGACCAGGTCTGCTACACGCCGCTCCAGGCCGCCGTCGCCCGGCGGGTGTTCGCCGGGCGGACCGGGCGCTACGTCATGACCTCGACGATGGAGGTCTACGACCCGGCCACGCTCCCCGCCGGCCCCGTCGCCCCCGGCACCGCCTCCGTGCCCGTCACCGAGGCTTCGCTCGACCCCGCGCGGCTGCCGCTCGCGGGGGCGGCAGGCCGCGCGCCCGGGCCCTGGCCCGCCTACGTCTACGCCGAGGGGAAGCGGCAGGCCGAGGCCGTCTTCCAGCGGGACCCGGCCTTCCCGTACGTCAGCGTGCGCGCCGCGCACGTGCTCGGCGGCGGCACGGCGGAGTTCACCGGGCGGCTCGCGCACTACGTGGAGCGGATCGCCGCCGGGACCCCCGTCGATGTCCACGAAACCCCCTACGCCACCTCGTTCATCCACCACCGGGAGATGGCCGAATTCCTGTACTGGACGACGGACCAGACCTTCACCGGGCCCGTCAACGCGGCCTCGCACGGCGCGTCCGACGTGATCGCGCTCTGCGAGGCGGTCGCGGCGCAGGTCGGACGCGACCCGCGGTACCGGGTGGTGGGGGAGGGCGCCGCGGCCTCTCCGTTCTCCTTCGACCGTGCCTACGCCATGGACAACGGCCGGGCCTCGGCCCTGGGCTTCGGCTTCGGCCGGGTGGCCGACTGGCTGCCCGGGGCGATCGCCGAGACCCCGCGCGCGGCCGGCTGACGCGGTCACTGCTCTCCGACGCGCCGCTCCAAGGGAGTTGCTACCGACGAGTTGCTCACACTGAAGGTCACGCTGCCGGCCCGGTAGCGGTCGTCGGACCACTCGATCGGGCGGCCGGTGGCGGTCGCGGACACGTGTCGCTGGCGCAGCAGCGGGCTGCCGCGCCGGATCTGGAGCAGCCGGGCGTCCTCGCTGCCGGCCGGAAGCGCGTCGATGAGGTGCTCGCCGTAGTGGGCGGTGACCCCCGAGTCCTCGGCCAGGCTGTCCATGACGGAGCGGCTGTCCACGGGCAGTGCTTCGACGGCCGCCGCGACCCAGTCGGCGTAGGCGGTCCGCTCCACCATGGTGGGCTCCCCGTCGAGCAGCCGCAGTCGCAGTACGGCCAGGATCTCCGTACCCGGGGGCAGCGCGAGCCGGTCCGCCTCCTCGGCCGTGGCGGGCCTGCGGGTGCGGGACAGGAAGCGGCTGGCGGCCCGGTGCCCGAGACCCTCGGCCCATTGGGCGAAGCTGTTCAGCTCGCCGAAGCTGTGCCGGCGCTCGCGGCGCAGGACGATGCGCCGCGCGCCCTGGCGGGAGCCGATCAGCCCCTCCGCGGCGAGGGTGGCGACCGCCTGGCGGACCGTCCCGCGCGATGCGGACCAGCGCGCGGCCAGGTCGCTCTCCGAGGGCAGGTGCGCCCCCACCGGGAGCTCGCCCGAGAGGATCGCCCGCCGCAGTGCCTCGGCGATCTCCAGGTACCTGGCCGTGCCCGCGTTCGTACTCATGCCCTTCGCCCCCTGCTCGCCGTACACCGGTCTCCCATGATCATTCCAACAGGTTCTGTCACGGCTTCTTCCGGTCATTCTTCGCTCTTCTTCGAGCCGTGCTCCCGGGGACAGGCGCCGTTCACCGTCCGTACAGCGGACCCGGGCGAACTGGAGCCAACTTGTTCAGACAAGTGAACCCACCCTCGTCTCCGGGAGAGACCGTGCTCAGTTCCTCCGCCCGTCGCGGTGCGGCCGTTCTGCTCAGCGCCGCCGTACTCACCACGCTCAGCGCGTGTGGTGCCGCCCCCGACCCGAAGTCCGGCGGCGCCGACGGCGCCAAGAACGGCGTGCAGCCGGGCGCCGCGACCTCGGTCGCCGACTTCGGCTCCTTGGAGGCCCTCGCCGCCGCCGCGCAGAAGGAGGGCGAGCTCAACGTGATCGCGCTGCCGCCGGACTGGGCGAACTACGGCGAGATCATCAAGGCCTTCGAGGCCAAGTACAAGATCAAGGTGAACAGCGAGAACCCGGACGCCTCCAGCTCCGACGAGATCGCCGCCGTCAAGTCCCGCAAGGGCCAGGAGCGCGCCCCCGACGTCCTCGACCTCGGGATCGCCTTCGCCCGCAGCGGCGCGGCCGAGAACCTCTTCGCCCCCTACAAGGTCACCGCCTGGGACAAGATCCCCGCCGGCCAGAAGGACGCCGACGGCCGCTGGACCAACGACTACGGCGGCTACGTCTCCATCGGCTGCGACGCCGCCCGGATCCCCACCTGCCCGCAGACCTTCGCCGATCTCCTCAAGCCCGAGTACAAGGGCAAGGTCGCCCTCAACGGCAACCCCACCAAGTCCGGCTCGGCCTTCGGCGGCGTCTACGCGGCCGCCCTCGCCAACAAGGGCTCCTTCGCCGACATCCAGCCCGGCATCGACTTCTTCGGCCAGCTGAAGAAGAGCGGGAACTTCATCCCGGTCGAGTCCACGCCGGCCACCGTCGAGAAGGGTGAGACGCCCATCTCCATCGACTGGGACTACCTGAACGCCGGCTACGCCGACCAGTTCAAGGGCAAGGGCGTCGACTGGAAGGTCGCCGTCCCCACCGACGGCGTCTACGCCCAGTACTACTCGCAGGCCATCAACAAGGACGCCCCGAACCCGGCGGCCGCCCGTCTGTGGCTGGAGTTCCTCTACAGCGCCGAGGGACAGAACCTCTGGCTGAAGGGATACGCCCGCCCGGTCCTGCTCCCCGGCATGACCCAGGACGGCACCGCCGACAAGGCCGCCGTCGCCAAGCTCCCGCAGGTCCAGGGCACCCCGACCTTCCCCGCCTCCGAGGAGCTCGACAAGGCCAAGGCCACCCTCGCCGAGAAGTGGGACAAGGCCCTCTCCTGATGTCCTCCACCACCGACCCCCGCGCACCTGGCTCGCGACCCTCCCGCTGCTCACGTTCACCGGGCTCTGCTTCGGCGTCCCGCTCGGCGCCATGGCCTACGGCGCGGTCACCCGCACCGACCCGGCGAGCGGCGCCACCCAGCTGACCGGTGAGCACCTGGCCCGCTCCCTCCAGGGGCCCTACCTCGGCTCCCTCATCGGCAGCGTCCAGCTCTCCGCCCTCACCGCACTCGTGGGCGGTGTCCTGGGCGTGGTGATCGCCCAGGCCGTGGTCACCTCCCGCTCGGCGGGCCTGCGCGGCGCCGCGCTGACCGCCTCCGGGGTGCTCGCCAACTTCGGCGGTGTACCCCTCGCGTTCGCCTTCATCGCCACCGTCGGGATCTCCGGCGTCGTCACCCAGCTCGCCGACCTCACCGACCTCGGCTGGAACCTGTACTCCTTCACCGGGCTCACCGTGGTCTACCTGTACTTCCTGATCCCCCTCATGGTGCTGGTGATCGCCCCGGCGCTGGACGGACTGCGCCCGCAGTGGCGCGAGGCCGCCCAGAGCAGCGGGGCCACCGGATGGCAGTTCTGGCGCCATGTCGGGCTGCCCGTGCTCGCGCCCTCCCTGCTCGGCGGGTTCGTGCTGCTCTTCGGGACGGCCTTCGCCGCCCACGCCACGGCCGCGGCCCTCGTCGGAGGTTCCGTCCCCCTGGTCACGCTCAAGATCGCGGACGCGTTGTCCGGGAACGTGCTCACCGGCCAGGAGAACGTGGCGCTTGCCCTCGGCCTCGACATGATCCTGATCGCCGGCCTGGTCATGGCCGTCTACCTGCCCCTCCAGCGACGGAGCGCCCGATGGCTGCGATGACCCCGACCACCCGGTACCCGGACCGCACCGAGGACACCGGGGAACCGGACACCGGGGCCCCGGCGCGGACCCCGGCCCGCCGGCCACGCCCCAGGATCTGGCGCGGAGCCGTCCTCACCCTCGCCGGCGCCTACTTCCTGATCCCGCTCGTCGCCTCCTTCGTCTTCACCGTGCACGTGCCCGGCCAGGGCGTCACCTTCGAGGCGTACACCGAGCTGCTCTCCGCCGACGGCTTCACCGAGAGCCTGCTGCTCTCCCTCGGCCTCGCCGCCGCGACCATCGCCCTGTCGCTGCTGCTCGCCGTGCCCGCGCTGGTGGCCGTACGCATCGGCTCCCCGCGGCTGCGTCCGGTCGTCGAGCTGATGTGCATGCTGCCGCTGGTGGTGCCGCCGATCGCGCTGGTCACCGGCATCACCACCGTGCTGCGCTGGGGGCCGGAACACCTGTCGCGGACCCCGCTCTACCAGACCTTCATCGCCGTCCAGAACGAGAAGTTCCCCGTCGTCCTGGTCCTCGCCTACACGGTCCTCGCGCTCCCCTTCGTCCACCGCTCCCTCGACGCGGGCCTGCGCGCCGTCGACGTACCGACCCTCGTCGAGGCCGCCCGTAGCTGCGGGGCGAGCTGGCCGTACGTCGTCCTGCGCGTGCTGCTGCCGAATCTGCGGGCCTCGCTCGCCGGCGCCGCCTTCCTGACCCTGGCCCTGGTGCTCGGCGAGTTCACCATCGCCTCCCTCCTCGGGTTCCAGCCCTTCGCGGTGTGGATCGTCTCGATCTCCGGAGCGCAGGCCCGGATGTCGGTGGCCGTCTCCATCCTCAGCCTCCTGATCACCTGGCTGCTGCTGATCGCCCTCTCCCGGGCCGGGACCACCCCCTCCACGGCCGCGGCCGCACCCGCCACCACCTCCCGCAAGGAGTCCTGAGCCCATGTCCACCACGCCCACCACCCTGCCCGCGGCCAGGAAGCCGGCCGATCCCGACCGGCCCGCGGGCGCGCGCGTCGAATTCCGGGGCCTGCGCCGGGCGTTCGGGTCCACCGTCGCCCTCGACGGGCTCGACCTCACCGTCGAACCCGGGGAACTGCTCGCCCTGCTCGGCCCGTCCGGCTGCGGGAAGACCACCGCCCTGCGGGTCGTCGCCGGCTTCGAACAGCCCGACTCCGGCGAGGTCCTCGTCGACGGACAGGACATCACCCGGGTCCCGGCCAACCGCCGCGACGCCGGCATGGTCTTCCAGTCGTACAGTCTCTTCCCGAACCTGAGCGCCCGCGACAACGTGGCCTTCGGCCTGCGGGTGCGCAAGGTCGCCGCGGCCGAGCGCCGCGAGCGCGCCGCCGAACTCCTCGACCTGGTGGGCCTGCCCGACCACGGCGACCGCTACCCGCACCAGATGTCCGGCGGCCAGCAGCAGCGCGTCGCCCTCGCCCGCGCCCTCGCCCTGCGCCCGCGCGTACTCCTCCTCGACGAGCCGCTCTCCGCGCTCGACGCCAAGGTACGGGCGAACCTGCGCGAGGAGATCCGGCGCCTGCAGCTCTCCCTCGGCATCACCACCGTCTTCGTCACGCACGACCAGGAGGAGGCGCTGTCGATGGCCGACCGGGTCGCCGTCCTGAACGCCGGGAAGCTGGAGCAGTGCGCCGCCCCGGCCGAGCTGTACGACCGCCCGGCCACCCCCTTCGTCGCCGAGTTCGTCGGCACCATGAACCGGCTGCCCGGCCGGCTCACCGACGCCGGACTGGTGGAGGTGGCGGGCGCGCGCCTGCCCGTCGACGGCCCGGTGCCCACGACGCCGCAGGTGCGGGTCCTCGTACGTCCCGAGAACGTCACCGTCACCGCCGACGCCGAGGGCACGGCCACCGTGGTCTCCGCCTCCTTCTTCGGCTCCGTGACCCGGCTCCACCTGGAACTGCAGGGCGGGGTGAGCGTCAAGGCCGACCTGCCCTCGCGGGACGCCGGTGCCCTGGTGCCGGGAGCGCGCGCCGCCGTGGGACTGGCCGAGCGGCCCGTGCTCGTCGTGGCCGGGTCCGCGTGAGCGCCCTCGCCGCGGTCCTGTTCGACATGGACGGCACCCTCGTCGACACCGAGGTGCTGTGGTGGCGCACCACCGAGGAGATAGCGGGCGGCCTCGGCCACCGGCTCACCGAGGCGGACGCGCCGGAGGTCGTCGGCCGGGCGGTGCAGGACACCGCCGCCCACCTCGTACGGGTCTCGGGTGGGGGAGACCCGTACGAGGTGGCGGCGGCGCTCACCGAGAGCTTCTTCCGCGGGGTGGAGGCCGGGGCGCCGATGCGGCCCGGCGCCCAGCGGCTGCTGACCGCACTGGAGGCGGAGGGCGTGCCCTTCGCCCTGGTCAGCGCGTCACCGCGGGTCGTCGTCGACTCGGTGGTCGGGGGCTCCCTGGCCCATGTCCCCTTCGCCTTCACCCTGTCCGCCGACGACACCGCCCGCACCAAGCCGCACCCGGACCCCTACCGGGCGGCCGCCGGGCGCCTCGGCCTCGCCCCGCGAGCCTGCGTCGCGGTCGAGGACTCGCCGGACGGCGCCGCCTCCGCGGAGGCCGCCGGCTGCGCGGTCCTGGTGGTCCCGTCCCTGCTGGTGGTCGCCACGTCACCGCCGCGGACCTTCGCCGAGTCCCTGGAGGACGTCACCGTGGCCCGGCTGCGGAGCTGCCTGACGGCCGCCGGCTGACCGCGGACTCAGGCCGGCAGGCCGAGGATGTCCAAGATGCCCTCCGCGTAGGCGGCGGTCCCGGACCCCGGGGCGGTGGCGACCTCACGGCGGAAACCGTCCACACCCGTACGGATGAAGGCGGCACACTGCCCGTGCAGTCCCGCCTCGTGGGTACCGCCGTCGTCCACCGTGCACAGCAGGGCGAGCAGGGTCCACAACAACGCCTCGCGGGTCGCCTGCCGGGGCGGGTGCGCGGCCCACACGGCCATCAGGACACCGCACACCGCCGGGGCGGGCGGCTTCAGGTGCTCCGCGAAGAAGACATGCCCCTCCAGCGCGTGGAACGCGGACGGATGCCCCTCGGCGGCATCCCGTACGGCGTCCACCAGATGGCCCGCCGAGCGGCCGCAGCCGCACTCGATGGACTCCCAGTCGTGCCGTGCGATCTCCAACACCACGGCATCCGGAACCAGCGGGCTGCGCAGCACCGCGGACCGGCGCAGCAGAGCCTGCTGCCGCTTCTCGCTCCCCGTCATGGGGCACAGTATGAGGCCAGGTCGCAGCGGTCGGCGAGGGGGGTCGGAACCGGATCACAGGGGCCTTCGTCTGAGACCCCGTGTGGATGAAACGAAGAATTGTGGCACTGCTGTTCGCCTTGCTCGCGACCCAGCTGGGCGCACTGGTCAACCCCGCCTACGCGTGCGGGTGCGGGGCCATGATCCCCGACGGGCAGTCCCGGATCGGAGTCGACCGGGAGACCTCCGTCGTGCGCTGGGACGGCCGTACGGAGCAGATCGTCATGCGGTTCTCCGTCGGTGGGGACGCCCATCGGGCCGCCTGGATCATGCCGGTACCGAGCCGGGCCACGGTGGAGCTGGGTGACGGCGCGATGTTCGACGAACTGGGCCGGCTCACCCTGCCCGAGCACAAGACCCGCAGCTACTTCTGGCCGCGCGAGCGCGACTGGCCCTTCTCCTCGAACACGGGGGACAGCGCCGGAGCCCCGATGCCCGGCGCCGCGGCCCCGCCGGTCGGCGTCGTCGGCCGTGAACAGCTCGGCGACTTCGACGTCGCCCGGCTCACCGCCACCGACCCGGACGCCCTGAGGAACTGGCTGGAGAGCAACGGCTTCAAGCTCCCCGACCGCCTCGCCACCGAGGTCAAGCCGTACGTGGACCAGAACTGGGAGTACGTGGCCGTCCGGCTCGCCCCCCGGGAACAGGGCAAGCCGCTGCGCGGCGACCTGGACCCGCTACGGATCCGCTTCGACAGCGAACGGCTCGTCTACCCGATGCGGCTCTCCCGGATGGCGAAGACCCCGCAGTCCCTCGGCCTGTACGTCCTCGCCGACCACCGCATGGAGCCCGCCTCCCCGATCGGCGGGTCCGCACCCGAGGTGACCTTCGCGGGGACCATCCACCCCGAGCGCGGCCCGCTCGCCGAACTCGCGGGCGCCGAGCCCGTCTTCCTCACCGCCATCGACCAGCGCTTCCCGGTACCGGGGCGGATCGACGCCGACCACGAACTGCGCGCCACCGCCGAGGACACCCCTTACCGCCGGGCGATCTACCACGACAAGCTGCTCACGGTGGGCGGGGTCCCGGTCTGGCTGCTGACGCTGGGGGTCCTCGCGGTGGCAGCGACCGCCACGGCCGTCGTGGTGCTCCGTATCCGCGACCGCAGGCCGCACCCCGCCGGGGCGGCGGCCTGACCCGCACGGAGTCCCGTCGGACCGGGCGGGTACTCACGCCGAGGTGAGTACCCGCCCCGATGTGCCGTACCACCCCACCCCGTACGGTCCGGACCATGACTTCCGCACAGCCCTCCGCTCCGGCGACGCCGTCGCGTCCGCAGCCCCGCCCCCGTCCTCGCCCCGTGTACGCGGCGCTGGTGCTCGGCGTCGCCGCACTCCTCCTTGCCACCTGCTGGGGCGCGTACCGCCTGTGGAACGGCGCACCGTACCCCGAGGCCGATCCCGCGATCGTCGCCACCCGACTCGGCGCGGAGGCCGAACGCGTCCAGGACGATCTCGCCCTGTCCGCGGGGGCCGAATCACCGCCCGACCGGATGGAGACGGGCGCCTGCTACTACCGGGGACTGCGGTCCGTCGCCCACATCGACCAGGCCCGCGCGGACGTCCGCACCTTCATCCTCGATTGGCGGACCACCGGCGTCCCGAAAGACAACGCCCGGACCGGCCAGGAGCGCGTCCGTGCCCGGCTGTCGCAACAGGGCTGGAAGCTCGTCAGCGAGAACATCTCCGACATGGGCTTCCGGTACGAGGACCGGAGCACCGGCGACCAGGTCGATGTGAACTGGTACGCGCCCACCGGGACGCTCGCCGTCAGCATCCACGCTCCGTGCGGGAAGATCCCCGACGGCTACGACCTGTAGGCGCACGCCCCGAAGCGCCCGATCCGCACACCCGCCACCACTCCTCCCGGGGTTGACGCGCGAGCGCCGGGACACCAGCCTTGCACCGGAGTTACCGACAGGTAAGGGGAAAAGGGTGGTTTCCGTGGCGGAGGACGACGCACGACGGCGCGAACAGGACGAGGACGACGCCGAGTTGATGTTCCAGGGGGTCGCGCGCCAGGCCGAGCTGGGACGCACCGGCAAGACCACCTCACGCGCCCTGGTCGAGGCCGCGCTGCGCCGCATCGGGCGGACCGACCCCGTCCTCGGAGCCTTCCGCGTCGTCCTCGCCGAGCAGGCCCTCGCCGAGGCCGATGCCCGTGACGCCGCGGAGCCGACCGGTCCGCTCCACGGCGTCCCCGTCGCCGTCAAGGACGAGCTGGACGTCGCGGGACAGGTCACCACCTTCGGCGGTTCCGCCAACAGGACCCCCGTCGCCGCCGATTCCGAAGCGGTACGCCGCCTGCGCGCCGCCGGAGCCGTCGTCATCGGCAAGACGACCATGCCCGAGTTCGGACAGTGGCCCTTCACCGAATCCGCCGCCCACGGTCACACCCGCAACCCCTGGGACACCACCCGCACCCCCGGCGGCTCCAGCGGCGGCAGCGCCGTCGCCGTCGCCGCCGGACTGATCGGAGCGGCCCTCGGCGGCGACGGCGGCGGATCCATCCGCATCCCGGCCGCCTGCTGCGGCCTGTTCGGCCTCAAGCCCCAGCGCGGCCGGGTCTCCACCGCCCCCAACGCGCACCTCTGGTACGCGCTGGGCACCGTGGGGCCGCTGACCCGCAGCGTGGGCGATGCCGCCCTGCTCTACGACGTCCTCGCCGGCAGCACCCCCACCGACCGCTGGAGCGCCCGCCCCGCGACCACCAGCTGGGTGCAGGCGCTGGAGACCCCGCCCGGCCGACTGCGCATCGGCTACTCGGTCAAGCCCGCCGTGCCCGGGGTGCGCCCGCATCCGGAACACGTCGGGGCCGTCCTGGAGTCCGTACGGGCGCTGCGCGAACTGGGCCACGACGTACGGGAGGTCGACCCCCGCTACCCCGACGCGACGGCCCCGTTCGCCGCGCAGTTCTGCGGCGGAGTCCGCGCGGAGGCCGACGCCGTCGAGCGTCCCGACCTGCTGGAACGGCGCACCCGGCGGACCCTCGCGCTCGCCCGGCTGGTCCCCGAATCCGCCGTGGAACGCGGGATCCGAGCGGGGGAGCGGCTGGCGGAGCGCGCCGACCGCATGTTCACCACCATGGACCTGCTGCTGACCCCGGTCGTCGCCGAGCGCCCGCGTCCGGTGGGCGCGCTCGACGGTGCCGGGCTGCTGACGGCGCTGGCGCGCTCGCGCCCGATGGTCGCCTACACCGCACTGTGGAACGTCACGGGGCACCCGGCCGCCTCCGTCCCGGCGGGCCTCGGCGAGGACGGTCTCCCGCTCGCCGTGCAACTGGTGGGCCGCCGGGACGACGAGGTGACCCTGCTTCGGGTCGCGGCGCAGCTGGAGGAGGTCCGACCGTGGGCGCGGCGACGCCCTCGGCCGCCGGCCGCCTGACGGACCCCTCGGCCGTCCTCGGCCCCGCCGCCCCCGCCGTCCCCTCCTCAGGCCCCACGACCCGGGGACGGGGCGGCGGAGCAGGGCCGTCCAGCGGAAGGACTCGCCGAACCGCGCCGACTCGACGGGCTCGTCACGTCTCCTTCACGGACCGGCGGATCGGGGGTGTGCGCACGCCTCAGAGCGGCCGGGGCGGCTGCGTCCGCCAGAACGCGCACTGGTGCTCCGCCCCGAACGAGGTCGTCGTCCGCGTCGCCGCCGGGTCGAGGGTGAGCACCGCCCCGGCCCCGGCCCCGGCCCCGGCCCCGGCCCCGGCCCCGACACCGGTCGGCGGCCACGGGGTCTGCCCCGCCACCACCGGGGCACCGAAGCGGGCGAACGCCGCCCAGTAGCGCTTCATCCGGTTCCCGAGCGCGACCTGCGCCGGGGTCAGCGGGCGCTCGCCCATCGTGAAGTCGTGCAGATAGGCCAACTCCGCACTGTGCGCGTTCGACTCGTCCAGACCCGGCACCTGCGCCCCCGCGAGCGTCGGCGACCGCGGGTCGTCGAACTCGTAGACGTACGTCGGCACCTGGGACGCGAACAGCTGCGCCGTCCACGCCGTATGGCACGCGAAGGTCGAGTCCGTCATGACCGCCGACAGCGCCAGATACGGCGAGCCGTACCGCGCGACCGGGTAGCGCGCGAGCACCTCGGGCCCCGCCGACCCGTGACCGGCCAGGATCTGCGCCGTGTACTGCTCGGCGGTCAGGTACGGCTGCGTCAGGGCGACGAAGAACCGGGCCTCGGAGCGGGTGCTCCCGATCAGCACCGGCACCTTGTTCCACGTACCGTTCCCGATGGCCTGCGCGGGAGCGACCGGCAGCAGCCCGTCACCGGATGCCGGACCCCGCGTGGGCAGCGCACGGGCCGCCTCGACCAACGCCGAACCGGAGGCGGCGCGCAGACAGGCCACCACGTCGGCGGACGCGGTGCACCCCGCCGCCGCGGCGAAGGACCGTGCCTGCCCCTCGGCGTCCGCACGGTCCGGCGTCCCCAGCAGGGTGCACGGACCGCTCTGCAGTACGGCTCGGTGGAACAGGCCGGCGGCCGACGGGGCGGCCAGCAGCGCGCAGACGGAACCGCTGCCCGCCGACTGCCCGGAGATCGTGACGCTGCCCGGATTCCCGCCGAACGCACCGATGTTCGCCCGGGTCCAGCGCAGCGCCGCGAGCTGGTCCATCAGCCCGAAGGACCCGGACCGCAGGGCGTTCTCCCGGCCGAGCTCGGGCAACTGGAGATAACCGAGCTGCCCCAGCCGGTAGTTGATGCTGACCACCACGCTCTCGGTGAGGTCGGCCATGGTCCGCCCGCCGAACTGGGTACCCGTTCCCTGGCTGTACGCACCTCCGTGCATCCAGACGATCACCGGGAGCCGGGCTCCGGGGCGGGCGGTCCGGGGCCGGTAGACGTCCAGGTACAGGCAGTCCTCGCCGGCGGCCGCCGGATCGCTCAGACCGAAGGGCGAGAACTGCAGGCACGCGGGGGACTGCCGGGTGGCCTCCCGTACGCCGGTCCACCGGCGCGGGGGCGCCGGGGCCCGTAGCCGTGCGTCCCCGACCGGGGGAGCGGCGTAGGGAACGCCGAGGAACTCCTGCGCGCCGTCGCGGGACTGGCCG